>JAJRQG010000066.1 GCA_024280395.1 Gammaproteobacteria bacterium
AAATGTCATCCGAATCGCTGGTATCTACTCAGTTGTGGCTTGGATATTGATGCAAGTAGCAGGTACGCTTGAAGAATCATTGAAATTACCAGAATGGTTCGACAGCGTTGTCACAGCAGGTTTAATGATAGGCTTCCCTATTGCTCTATTATTGGCATGGGCATTTGAAATGACACCAGAGGGCGTTAAACGCACTGAAGAACTAGCAGATGGTGAAACGGTTGCCAGCAGCAAAATGGATGGATTGATTTTAGTTGGAATTACAGTAGTTATTGGATTGGGTGTTTGGCAGCAATTTGGAGCTAAAGACATGGATTCCGGCCTTCGCGAGAATCAAGACACAACCACTCCCGTCACTCCAAATAAAAATTCCGTCATTCCCGCGAAAGCGGGAATCCAATCAACCGAAGAAACCATAAAACCCAACTCCATCGCAGTCCTCCCGTTCGCCGATCTTTCTCCAAACAAAGACCAAGAGTATTTCTCTGATGGTATGGCTGAGGAAATTCTTAATGTATTGGTGCAAGTTAATGGGCTTAAAGTAGCTTCAAGAACTTCGGCCTTTGGTTTTAAAGGCCAAGAATCTTTGGGTATTCCAAACATAGCAAAGAAACTTAAAGTCTGGCATATTTTAGAAGGATCTGTACGTAAATCAGGAAATAATATTCGAATTACCGCACAATTAATTGATGCAAAAAATGACAAGCATTTGTGGTCACAGACCTATGACAGAACATTAACCACAGAAAATATTTTTGCCATTCAAGATGAAATTGCAAAAGTCATTGTTGAGAAACTTGGCATAGCTTTGGATATTAAAAATAGTTTTTTAAGCCAGCCCAATACCCGTATCGACACTCAAAATATAGCCGCCTATGAACTGTACCTAAAAGCCCGCGCTCTTTTTCAAGCACGAATTGAATTAGATAAGGCAGAAGAATATATAATCAATGCCTTAAAAAAAGATGACAGTTTTGCCAAAGGCTGGGGACTGAGAGCTGCCTTGCAAATGGTCATAAAAGATTATGGCTTTTCCAATATGTCCTATCAAACCATGTTAGATAACACTGAAAAATATGCCAATAGAGCCATTGAAATCAATCCAAACAGCGCTTTGGCATTGGCAGCCCTTGCTAATGCTCGTGAAAATTTTGCATGGACACAAAAGGCCCCTCAAGATTATCAAAAAATCATAAACGATCTAAAAAAATCAATAGCCATCGCCCCCAATCAAACCTCACCACATAATTGGCTGGGATTAGCTTATCTCAGTATTGGTGAACAAGAAAAAGCTTTAAGGATATTTAGAAAATGTGTTGTTATTGACCCTTTGTTTGCTCCTTGTGTTGAAAATGAATACGATGTATTAACAGCGCTTGGGCGATACGATGAGGCATGGGAAGTATTTGTCAGTTCCCAAGCACAAGGCATAACTACCGGTTATTGGACTAATTTTATATTATTGGCACAACGCAATGAAAAAACCGCTTTTATCTTGTTGGCAAACACGCCGACTAGATTATTGGGTTGGAGTAGACAGGATGAAGTCTATCAAGCTTATAAGAATATAAATGGTGATCACAGCGCTCTAATCAATGATATTATGCAATTCCTAGAAATAAATCACCGGGAAATTTCCATAGAGTTGGGTTCGTTTCTATTACCAATGGGAGCTTATCAACTTACATCAGCTTCGTTTTCAACCTGGGGCAAAGGTTTCCCAAAATACCGACAATCCAAGTATTTCAAACAACAAATCACGGGATCAGGTGTTTTCAACTACTGGCAAAAACACGGCTACCCACCCCAATGTCACGCACTAGGAGAAGATGATTTTGAATGTGATTGAATTCAATACCAAAGCCCCCGTCATTGCGAGGGAGGAACGACCACGGCAATCTGTTGGGATTACGGCATATTCAGGAGGCTGCCACAGTCGTACCTCCTTCGCAATGACGGAGTATTAAAATATATGAGTGTAAACCAATGATTAAATTCTTCAGAAAAATTCGCCAAAACCTTCTCAAAGAAGGAAAAACTGCCCGTTATTTTAAATATGCCATTGGTGAAATCATTTTAGTTGTGATTGGTATATTAATAGCTTTACAGATCAATAATTGGAATTCACAAAGACATGAGAAAAATCAAGAACTCCTCATATTAACATCATTAAAGGCCAATTTTATTGAAAACTTGGAGACACTAAGCAAAGCTAAATCTGATATAACGGAAGTATATACAGCAAGCTTAAAGTTGTTGACACTTATTCATCCAACAGAAATTAACTATACAAATGAAGTAGTAGATAATTTAATAGGCCAGATTTTAAATTATTATACTTGGGATCCAACCACAGGTGCAATCGACCAGGTTATTAACTCTGATCAGTTTAATTTAATTCAAAATAAAGCAATTAAAATTAAAATTTCAAATTGGTCAAGATTAATAACGGATTCTGCAAAAGACTTCACCATTTCTAATGACCATTTGTTTAAGACTATGGTTATATATCTAGAAAAGCATGCCAATATTAAAAACATGCCCACCCCTGATGCTGTCTATTTTAGGACTAAACTATCAGTAATACCGCCATCAAATTTTGACAGTGATTATAAAAAAATGATGTCTTCTAAGGAGTTTGAAAATTTAATCGATTGGCAAGCCATCAACCATGCATATATCATCAATGAATATGAAAAATTTCAAAGTTTCTTAGAAACGACACTTAAATTAGTAAATGCTGAAATTAAAAACCATGATTAAAGTCTTCCAAAAAATCCAAATAAGAATCGCCGTCATTGCGAGGGAGGAACGACCGCGGCACCAAACGGCAGGATCGCCGTTTTGCCACGCAAAACGACCCGAAGGGCTTGGAGCAGGCGCGGAAAGACAATCTCTAAAATCAGACGAAAACCCAAGCAGATTGCTGCGTCGCAAGCTCCTCGCAATGACGGAGTTTTATCATATCGAGATACAACCATGATTAGTTTCTTCAGAAAAATACGCAAAAACCTTCTCAAAGAAGGAAAAACAGTCCGTTATTTTAAATATGCACTGGGAGAAATAATCCTTGTGGTTATTGGTATTTTGATAGCATTACAAATAAACAATTGGAATGAAGAAAAAAAGAACGTTAGAAAGGGTTATGAAATTCTTGTTGATGTCAGAGAAAATGCAGAATCTAATATCATTCAATTTCAACAAGATATTGAAGTCAATAGAAAGGTTATTAATTCTATTGATATTGTCTTAAACAATATAACCATCACCAAAGTTTATAATAAGTCACTAGATAAGCATTTACGTTTTGTCACATGGTGGGCATCCTCAAGATGGAAATCTACAGGATATGAATCACTGGTTTCTCAAGGTGTTGAAATTGTTAAGTCAAGAGTATTGCGTGAATCTATCATAGACTTATATGAAACAACCTATCCTTTGATCATTGAGAACACGCGTCTAGAAGAAGGAAATTGGCATGCTGTGTTGCCTTATTGGCTTGAACTTATTTACCGGGAACCCAGTGGCTTCAATACTGCTGATGCACACAAAGCAACGCCTTTTGATTATCAAAAACTTGTTCAATCCAATATGTTTAAAAGCATTTTGTCCTTTAAACGTTCACAAAGATTGGTTGATATTAAATTAAGAAATAGGGCCATAGAAAAGAATAATAATCTTATCGTGTTAATTGATAAAGAACTTGGAATAAAATAACTAAAGCCACAACCATGATAAAATTCTTCAGAAAAATTAGACAAAAGATGATTAAAGAAAACAAATTCAGTAAATACCTAATCTATGCCATTGGCGAAATAGCCTTGGTGGTAATTGGTATTTTGATCGCATTACAAATCAACAATAACAACGATATACGCAAAGAGAGACAAAAGGAATTGCGTTACTTAGAAAACATCAAATCCGATTTAGTGGTGAATATTGATGAGATGAACAGTTATATTAAAACAAGAATAGATCAGATTGAAGCAGCGAAAAGAATCCTAGAGTATTTTGAAGGCAAACCATTAACCGATTTAGAGGCTTTTAATGCCGATGGCCTAAGTCTTTACAGTTGGCAACGGTTTTATCAAAACAACAATACCTTCAATGAATTGGTCAATTCAGGAAACTTGGCCTTACTCACCAACGAAGGAATCAAAAAACGATTGTTGGATATAGAATTGCTAAATAAAAAATACAAAGCCGAAGAAGACCATTTTCGCTTTGATACCGAAAACAATCTATATAAACCCATCTATGCAACAATGGATTTAAATCCCATGATAAACAATGGAGAGTATTATTTTAGCAAAGGAAAGTCAGGAAGCCACAAGCCTTTTGTGGATGATATCTTTGTTGATTTTTTAAAAAATACAAATATAAAAAACGGATTTGTACTCGCCGTGCTAGAATTCACTACTCTTAATGGGAAAATGCAAAACATGATAGAAGAGTCTAAACATTTGATAAAAGCCATTGATGATGAGTTGAGGAAGCCATGATTGAATTCTTGTTGAAAATCGACCAGTCGGGCCTAATTCATAATAATATTGTGTTACAATAGCAAATTATACATAAATGTTGCTATTAGACCGATAAATTAATTATGATTGAAAGAACCATCATCCAACAAATAACAACAAACTTAAATGACAAAAAGATCATTGTGCTTATTGGACCACGACAAGTTGGCAAAACAACACTTTTGAAAAATCATTTTGTCAATGATGAAACCCTGCTACTCAATGGCGATGATTCTGATGTGAGATTGCAATTATCCAATCCTTCCAGCACCTACCTCAAACAAATCATAGGCAAAAACAAAAGACTTATCATTGATGAAGCCCAACGTATCGAAAATATTGGACTTACTCTGAAAATTTTACACGATGAACTGCCAGAAGTAAAAATAATTGCCACAGGCTCATCGGCTTTTGAATTATCCAATAAAATTAACGAACCGCTAACAGGAAGAAAGTGGGAGTTTAAAATGTGGCCAATTTCCGTACAAGAAATGATTGAACACAATTCATTGCTCGAAGAATCAAGATTGTTAGAACACCGTCTGGTTTATGGCTGGTATCCTGATGTGATAAATAATCCAGGAGAAGAAATTGATATTTTAAAACAACTTTCAGACAGTTACTTGTACAAAGATTTACTGACATGGGAAGACATCAAGAAACCACAAAAACTAGAAACACTGGTGCAAGCACTGGCTTTTCAAATCGGGCAGCAAGTTTCGTATCATGAGTTGGGACAAACCGTCGGTTTGAACAATGAAACTGTATTGCGATATATTGGTTTATTGGAAAAAGCTTTTATTGTATTCAGGTTACCATCATTCAGCAGAAATTTACGCAATGAATTAAAGAAAAGTCGTAAGATCTATTTTTATGATGTAGGCATCCGCAATGCCGTTATCAAAAACTGGAACCCCGTGTCACTGCGTCAAGACATAGGTGCTTTATGGGAAAACTTCTTGATAGTCGAACGATTAAAGTACAAATCCTATCATGAGCTTTATAGTAATGATTATTTTTGGCGCAACCAAGCCCAACAGGAAATTGATTTTATCGAAGATTATGCAGGTATTATTCACGCCTATGAATTTAAATGGAATCCAAAAAGCAAAGCAAAATTCAGCAAATCCTTTACCCGTGCCTATGAAAACCATCAACTAATGACTGTTAACAAAAGCAACTACTTAGATTTCATCCAAAAGGAATAAACAATGATTAAATTCTTCCGAAAAATCCGTCAAAACCTCCTGAATGAAGGAAAAACAGCCCGTTATTTTAAATATGCCATTGGTGAAATTGTACTTGTTGTGATTGGTATACTCATTGCTTTTCAGGTCAATGACTGGAACAAACAGAGAATAGAAAAAAATACAGAAACTCTGTATCTAAAAGCGATAGTATCTGAAATTAAAAGTAATATACAAGTAAATCAAGAACTGATTTGGTCACGTATAGACAAAAAGCTATCGGGTTTATACACAGCAAAAGCCTATGCTGAAGAAAGCTTGGATGTAGATGATCCCGTTAAGTTTATTATGGCAGTATCCTATGCAGCTGTATTTTCAGGTGGATATGATATGGGGGATGCCTATGTTTATGAAGAAATGGTGAATACTGGATTTATGAAATCATTGTCAGATAATAAGTTGAAAAAAGATATTATTGATTATTATGCCATACAGATAACTATTCAACAAAGGCTTCTTGTATATGCCAGTGCCTATTTAAGTTTCACTAACCATCTCAGACCTTATGATACACAAAACCGAAGTGAATTGTCAGAATATGATCAAGCGGAAGCCTTGCAAGCATTTAAAACAACAGAGTTTAGAAAAATTGTCGATGCGGAATTGTCTTATACATACAAATTAAGAGATTACTTAACTAACCAGAAAAGAAGAGGCCTTGATTTGATTGATTTGATAGAAACAAAGTTAAATCAAGGAAATAACTCGCAATGAATGTGGCAAATCGTGATATTCAACAACGCACGTCATTGCGAGGAGGAACAACGCGGCAATCTGTTTGGGATTACGGCAAATTCAGGAGGTTGCCACAGTCGTACCTCCTTCGCAATGACGTACTTTTTAATTAAACAGAGATAAACCATGATTAAATTCTTCAGAAAAACCCGCCAAAACCTTTTGAATGAAGGCAAAACAACCCGCTATTTTAAATATGCCGTTGGTGAAATTGTGCTTGTGGTTATAGGTATCTTGATTGCTTTGCAAATCAATAATATGAATGAAGCAAGAAAAGCAACCATCCAAGAAATCACCCTGCTAAAAAATATACAACAAGACATTGAACTGGATAAACTGGACATCAACTTCAATATCAAACACCACAAACAAATGTTAAAAGCCGAGATTGAATTGTTGGCATTTTTGCAAAGTAATTTAATCGAACCAAAAACCCCCATAGACTATTTAAATGCACTGGGTTTTCCTTTGATTTCAGCCATACAAAAATCTACTTTCAACAATCTGATTAATAATGACATCAGCATTATCTCTAATAATAAACTAAAAAAAACCATCACACGCTTTTATGATTACTTTGTAACAGCCGTAGTATTAATGGAAAATGAGGCACCTGAATACAATACTTATAATGTAAAAAAACCTTTTTTCTTAAAATATTTCAAACTAGACAATAAATCAAAATTAATGAAGTTAAGCACTGAAAACAATGAATATCAATACAATCCAGATTTAGAAAAACAAAGCTTAATATTGAAAGATAAAAAAGGAGCGAAGCAAGACGAGGCATTTAAGGTAGAATTGAATGAAAGCCAGTTTTTTAGAAATGCAAAAATCAGTAATTATAGTAATTTGCTCAAAGAAATTGATGAACTCAATGCCGCTCTCAACAAAGAATTGAATAAGCTAGAACAATGATGAATTGTATACATAAAATTACAATAAATAAAAAATTGAATCACATAGTATGAGGATTAATTATTCTAATCTTTTGCTTCATTGGTTAATTACAAATAATAAATTATTAGCGAACAAACGAAAAATCTGATAAAACCCCTTAAAAGAAAACAAAACAATGAATATTCATATAGAAACCGAACGATTAATTTTTAGAGACATAGAAGACAGCGACGTTAATGGCATATTTGCACTGGATTCAGACAGTGAAGTGCACCGGTATTTAGGTGGAAAGCCAATAAAAAATATTGATGAAGCCAAGGGAGCAATCAATTATATTCGCCAGCAGTATGTTGCAAATGGCATTGGTCGTTGGGCCATTGTTGATAAAGAAAGTGGTGGTTTTATGGGTTGGGGAGGGTTGAAATTAGAGGATGTTGTTAGAGATTTTAATTATATTGATCTAGGTTATCGACTAAGGCGAGAATATTGGGGCAAGGGTATTGGCACCCAAATCGCTAAGGAATCTTTAAAGTATGGATTTAACACTCTTAATTACGATGAAATTTGTGCAGCAGCCGATATCAATAATATTGGTTCAAATAAAATTCTAAGTCGATCAGGAATGAAACACACTGAAACCTTTGATTTAGATGAAATTAAACACAATTGGTATAGAATCAATAAATTAGAATGGTTGGAAGTAGAGTGAATAATACAAAAATAATTATTGGGTTGATTGTAACCATAATAATATCGTCATGTAGCACTAGGATTGGTTTACACAATTCACAACTTAAGGTGAACTCTAAATCAGCTATGAATGAACCTTATCTCATATTGATTTCTCTTGATGGTTTTCGATGGGATTATGTAGATCGATTTAAACCGCCACATTTATCGCAATTCATTAAAAATGGTGTTAACTCGGAGTCGCTGATTCCTTCTTTTCCTTCAAAAACCTTTCCCAATCATTACACAATAGCCACAGGCATGTATCCGGATAAAAATGGCATTGTAGGCAATTCATTTTATGACTATAAAACGGGTTTAACTTATAGCATTAATAATCGCGAACGCGTAGAAGATGGCCGTTTTTATGCAGGCACCCCTGTTTGGGTCCAAGCCGCAAAATCTGGCATGGTAACCGCCAGTTATTTTTTCGTAGGCACTGAGGCTAAAATACAAGGTTATAGACCCACAAGCTATTATAACTTTGATGGTAATGTCAGTCACCAAACAAGAGTTGATCAAACACTTGATTGGTTGTCTCTACCTAAAAAAACAAGACCACATTTAATCACTTTGTATTTTGCGGATATGGATAAAACGGGCCATAAATTTGGCCCCAACAATGATGCCAAGCTTAAAAATGCTCTATTTAAACTAGACCAATCCTTGGGGACATTGTTTCAAGGCGTCAAAGACAGAAAACTGCCTGTTAATATTATCATCGTCTCAGATCATGGCATGATGGAAGTGCCTGTTGATCAATATATTTCATTTGAAAGTATCCAAGACAGCGACAGTTATTTGGCTGTTGATAATGGCGCAATAATTAATATCCACCCAAAAGATCAATCGCAAACCAATGCTATTTTCTATAATCTCAAGGAAAAAGCAAAGAACCAACCTTTCAAGGTCTATAAAACAGAAAATACTCCGGGGCTTGAATATACCCCAAAAAATGAAAACTGGGGAGCCATACAAATCGTTGCGGATAAAGGCTATTATTTTCTCAAAGAAGAGAAAATAAAACTAAAACAAGAGTCTGTAAATACTGCTAATGGTGCCCATGGTTATGATACCGCGAACAAAGAAATGCACGGCATTTTTTATGCCAATGGACCCGCTTTCAAAACAGGGTTGACTGTTCCTTCACTTAAAAACATCCATATTTATCCCATCATGTGTAAAATATTGGGCTTAGATATCCCTGATGATATAGATGGAAAATCTGAGGTCCTGGAGAGTATTCTTAAATAAATTCCAGTAGATATCCGCAGCAACATAATATTTTGAGGGTATGACGAATGTTTATTTGAATATCTTTAAATCACCTTATCAATAAAAAATTACAATCGCTTTGTTGGATCATTTTGGTGGTAAAGCTACCAAAGAAAAACCCGTGGACTTTTCCATGACTAAATGCTCCCATGGCAGTGATGTCGATTTGGTTTTCTTTTTGGTATAGAGTTAATTGCTCAATAGTATCGCCTTTTAATGCTTGGGTTGTGATGGTGTTATTAGAATCTACAAAAGCAGACTTGGCTTCTTGAAGCAGTTCTTCAGATAATTTTTCATCGTTATTCACACTGACCAAATGCATTTCTAGTGGCCCTTGGTAAATGGTGTCTTGGCTTATCATTGCCAGTGCCCGTTTTGATGTGGGGCTACCATTGTAGGCAAACATGACTTTTTTGGGTTCTACATAGGATTTTTGTGCAATAAACACAGGCGTGTCTGTAGCGCGGATTGATTCTTCAAGGTGAAAACCCAGTCCTTTGTCATCTCCTTGATGGCTTTTGCCTTTTGAGCCCAACATGATGAAGGCTGTTTCTAATTTTAGGTCATCAATGGCTTCAGGTAACGTTCCGTGTCTGAGTTTAGCCACAACATTGTCAAGCCCTGCGTCCAACACTCTTTGTTTGGCAGTATTGATTAATTCTTTTCCTTTGGCTATGAGGCCTTTGTTTTCTTGGCGTTCTTCTTCGGAGAGCTCTTTTAGCAATTCGCGGCGAATATTGGGAGTTAAATTGCCCTCGTGATGTGCGTTTTCTGTGTGGTGTGAGTGTTCGATGGTGTGTAGCAGTTTAATGATGATGCCATTGCTTTTCGATAACCAAATAGCATAATCAATTAATGAATTACCAATAGCAGAACCATCTATGCCCACCAAAATATAATTGTTCTTGTTCGTATTCTCACTCATATTAATGTCCACTCATGAATTTTTCAATTTCTTCTGGATTGTCGTGTATGGCAAACTTGTCTAACATGGTTTGACTGGCACTGTTTAACCCAATAATTTTCACATCTGCACCTTCACGGCGTAATTTTATCACCACTTTATCCAAAGCTGTGACAGATGTTACATCATAAAAATGCGCCCGTTTGACATTGATAACGATATTGTCAACGGCTTCTTTAAAGTCAAAATAACCAATAAACTTATCTGATGAATTAAAAAATATTTGCCCAACCACATGGTAAGTTCTGGTGTCGGTAGCTTCGTCGTATTCTGATTTGACAAACATAAATTGGCTGAGTCGTTGTGCCAAGAACAATGAACCAATCAAAATACCTGTAAATACGCCATAGGCCAGATTGTGTGTCCAAACCACTACAATGACCGTTGCTATCGTCACTATTGATGCACTTTTGGGGTTGGTTTTTAATTCTTTAATCGATGCCCAGCTAAAAGTACCAATGGACACCATTATCATGACTGCAACCAAGGCTGCCATTGGCACGATTTTTAAAATATCACTTAAAAACACTACTAAGATTAATAAAAACACACCTGCGACCAAAGTGGATAATCGACCACGGCCACCTGATTTAACATTAATGATAGATTGACCAATCATAGCACAACCTGCCATTCCGCCAATTAGTCCAGAACCAATATTGGCAATGCCTTGGCCTTTACACTCACGTTTTTTATCACTGTCGGTATCGGTTAATTCATCTATTACATTGGCGGTCATCAAAGACTCTAGCAAACCAACAATGGCAATAGAAACTGAATAGGGGAAAACAATCTTTAATGTTTCAAAGGTTAATGGCACATCAGGCCACAAAAATATGGGCAATGTATCGGGCAACTCACCCATATCGTTAATGGTGCGCACATCGGTTAATCCCAAATAATAGGCAATAGCGGTTAGTGTGATTATATTGACCAAGGGTGATGGCAATATTTTGCCAACATAAGGAACATAGGGAAATAAGTAAATAATGCCTAGCCCTAAAGCCACTAAAGCATAAACCTCCCAAGTGACGTTCATTAACTCTGGTAATTGTGCCATAAAGATAAGAATAGCCAAGGCATTTAAAAAGCCTGTCATTACTGATTTTGACACAAAGCTCATGAATTTGTGCAAGTTAAAATAACCTGCAATAATTTGTAAAATCCCTGCAACTACTGTAGCAGCCAATAAAAATTGAAGGCCATGATCTTTAACTAGGGTTACCATCAATAAGGCAGTAGCGGCAGTAGCGGCCGAAATCATGCCAGCGCGACCACCCACAAAAGCAATCATAACTGCAATAGCAAAGGATGCGTATAACCCAACTTTTGGGTCCACCCCAGCAATGACAGAAAATGCGATTGCTTCAGGAATCAAAGCCAAAGCAACAACTATTCCAGCTAAAACGTCGCCTTTTATGTTGCCAAACCAGTCATTTTTCGGTGAAAATATCATGAATACCATCTACAATATAATAAGGGCGCGATTTATACCATAAGGAAACTCTGATAAGTAGAAAAATCTCAGGTTTTATGCGATTTTCTAATTATCATAACTTCATAATGGGAGTCTATAGAGTACAGTCAATGAGGAGTTTGTAAAGAGAATAGCTCGTCCTTGAGCTTGAAAAATTAAAAATTGATATTATTTAAGGATTTTATTGATGGTTAAAATGTCTTCTTCGGACAAGTTGCCAGCGGCTCTTTTGATACCAAGATATTGAATAAAATAATCATATTTTGCTTTTGAATAATCTCTTTGAGATTGATAAAAACTGCGTTGAGAAAGCAACACATCGACGATGGTTCTGGTGCCAACTTCATAACCTGCTTCTGTAGCTTCTAGGCCACTTTGTGCGGAAATCATGGCTTGCTTGCGAGCTTCAACACTGCTTTTTGCTGCCAAAGTTCCGTGATAGGCATTTCTAACATTTCTAATCACACTGCGGCGCGTTTGTTCATATCTATCCATAGCTGCTTTGTGGTTATGAATAGCTTGTTTAACTTGAGATTGGGTGCGTCCACCAGAATAAATGGGAACACTAACACTGATTGATGCAGTATTGGATTCAGAAGTTTGGTCTGTTTCAACAAACGTGGTGATTTCAGTTGTTTGTCCGGGATTGTTTGGATCAGGTACTGATTGGGTAATCGGAAATGTTGCATTGGGATTCAAAGAATGCCTTCTAGATAAGTTCAAAGACAATGTAGGATAGTGGCCAGCACGCCTTACGCTGATTTGTTTTTCAGCAATGTCGGCCCCCATTTGAGAAGAAGCCAAATTGGGGTTTTTGTTGATAGCCAAGTCTTGGTAGTAATCAATTGGGTTTAAATTAAAAGTTTCAAAGCTGATGTCATCAGGAACAGGCAAGAGCTCATCATAGTAACGTTGAGAAATCTCAAATAAAGCTTCATTATTGTCTTCTAGTAGATTATTGGCAATAATCACTGAAGCTCTGGCCCCATCATATCGGGCACGTGCCTCGTGAACATCGGTTATGGCAGCTAAGCCCACTTCAAATCGTTGTTCGGCTTGATCTAATTGTCTTTGTATTGCTTTTTCTTCTGCTTTTGAAAAAACCAATGAATCTTTGGCCCCCAATACATTAAAATAGTTTTGCGCTACGCGTAAAACAAAATCTTGATAAGCAATGTCATAATCAGCGATAGCTTGTAAAACTTGGATTTTAGATATCTTATAGTTTTCATAGTTTGTATGATCGTACAAGGACTGACTGATCCCAATATTCCATCCTTCGGTATTGATATCGAATGTTTGTAGTGGGATAATACTGCCACCACTTTCGTTGTCACCCTTGGTTTTGTTCCAGCCACCGGTAATTTGTGGTAAGAAAGCAGAGAAGGCCTGTTTTTTGCTTTCAGAGCTGGCATTTAATGTGTTTTTTGCCGCTGATAATTGAGGGTCATGTGTTTGGCTTTGAGTAAATACTTCTGATAAATCTGCACTCATGGCAGAAAAGCTCATTGATAAGCAAGTCAAGGTTAAGGTTGTTTTTTTCATAATATTCTTCTTATAATTCAAAAATTGATTTTTCATCTGTGGTTTGTAGGGGTTTGACAATTGTCTCGAATAAAGTTTCAATCGATATTTCTCCATCGCTATTTTTTGTGATAATACTGGCTGTCATGATTGGATCGTGGCCGATTATTGCAAAAATTTTACCATCGTGTTTTATATTGTCCAATAAAAATTTTGGTGTTTCTTCGACAGAACCCGTAAGAACAATGCAATCAAATTTGTAAGTTGAGTTGTATTGGTAGATATCTTGGTTGATGCAAGTAACGTTATTTATTTTAGCTTCTAACAGCTTCTCAATGGCAGAATCGGTAAAATCTTGGTGAATGTCTATTGATGTGACGTGCTTTGCTGATAGCGCCAGTAGAGCTGTTAAATAGCCGCTACCAGTACCAACTTCTAGTATTTTTTCATTTCCTGTCAGCTCTAATAATTGTAAAATTCTGCCTTCTAAAATAGGCTTCATCATTTTCTCGTCATGTGCCATTGGGACCTCAAAATCACTGAAAGCCAGTTTGCGGTGCTCTACAGGAACAAATTCTTCGCGCTGAAGTTTGCGCATAAGGTCAATGTTTTCTGGGCTGAAAAAATCCCAAGTACGCACTTGGTTGAGTAACATGTTTTCTCTTGCGGTATTAAAATTCATAATATTTTGCCTTTTTATTCTGTTCTTTTGCCAAACAATTACTATAATTGCTCGTCGATATTATTTATAACGTAGTTAGGGTGCATAAGTTACCTTATTTCTTTTCATAACACAATGGGTTAAAAGTCACATAATGAAAGACAATCACCTTATTCAGTTGTTAACAACTGCATTAACTAGACTCAACATTTCAACTGATGTCTCTAAGCAATTAATGGATTTCGTCTATCTCTTAGAAAAATGGAACAAAACCTACAATATTACTGCTATTCGCGACCTCGAAAAAATGGTTATTTTACACGTTGTCGATAGCGCGTCAGTTTACCGTTATTTGTCAGGAAACTCAATCATAGATGTAGGAACAGGCGGTGGAATTCCCGGAATTATCTTTGCTATGCTCAATCCTCAATTAAAAGTGACTTTGCTGGACAGCAATCAAAAGAAAACTCGCTTCTTAAGATTTGCTCAAAGACAATTAAATATCGACAATATTACAGTTGTTTGCGATAGAGTTGAACAATATCAACCAAAAACACTATACGATGTGGTAATATCTCGAGCCTTTACAGAGGTTGGCAATTTTTTGAAACTTGCAGGACATCTGTGTAAAGAAAAAGGGCAGGTCTTAGCGATGAAAGGTCCTCGAGTTGAATCGGAAGAAGACGTACAAGAAATTGGCTTTGAATTGTCTCAAGATATTGACATTCAGGTTCCCTTTTTGGATGCGAGAAGACGGTTGTTAGTATTTAATAGAATATGAATAAAAAAACAAAAATTATAGCAGTAGCCAATCAAAAGGGAGGTGTGGGAAAAACCACAACTAGTGTTAATTTGGCTGCGGGCTTGGCACAATTCAAAAAATCAGTGTTGTTGATTGATTTAGACCCACAAGGCAATGCCACCATGGGTTGTGGAATTAATTCACGAGAAGTCCAACCCAATGCCTGTGATATGTTGTTACAAGAAGAAAACATCAATAATCTAATTTTGCGAGCTGAATCAGCAGACATGGATGTGATCGGTTCTAACACAGATTTAACTGCCGCCGAGCTGGAGTTAATGGCTCAAAATACTCCTGAAACAGTTTTGGAAAAACAATTGGCTCGATTAGAAAAAGAGTATGACTACATCATCATTGATTGTCCTCCTTCATTGAATATATTGACCATCAATGCTTTGGTGGCTGCGGATGGAGTGATGATTCCTATGCAGTGCGAATACTATGCCTTGGAAGGCTTAGCATCACTGTTGGAAACAATAGAAAGAGTTCAAACTACTGCCAATCCTGATTTGGAAATTGAAGGCATTATACGTACAATGTTTGATGGCAGAAATAATTTAGCCAATGATGTGTCTGCACAATTATTAAAACACTTTGGTTCAAAAGTTTATATCACCGTTATTCCCCGCAATGTACGAGTAGCCGAGGCACCTTCACATGGAATGTCAGTAATAGAATATGACAAATCTTCGCGTGGAGCAATCGCATATGTGGGTTTGGCAGGCGAAGTAATTAGAGGAAATAACTGATGACAGTCAAGAAAAGAGGTTTAGGAAGAGGGTTAGATGCATTGTTGGGAACTAAACCCAAAGATGTGATGAATAATAATCATAAGGATGCCAATCTAACCGAGTTGGATGTGGATTTAATCAAGCCTGGAAAATTCCAACCACGAACAAAAATGGACATGATGAAATTAAGAGAATTGGCGGACTCAATTAAAGCACAAGGCATGGTACAGCCGGTTATTGTTCGCAGTATTGGTAAAAATGCTTACGAAATTATTGCCGGAGAGCGTCGCTGGCGCGCAGCACAGATTGCCGAATTGAGTAAAATTCCTGTTGTGGTTCGCGAAGTGGATGACAGACAAACCATCGCAATGGCCTTGATCGAAAATATTCAACGTGAAGACCTAAGTCCTTTGGAAGAGGGCATTGCCTTACAGCGTCTAATTGATGAGTTTGAATTAACTCACCAACAAGCAGGAGAGGCAGTTGGCCGTTCCCGTGCGGCTGTTAGTAATTTATTAAGATTGTTAGATTTACACAGAGATGTAAAGAAATTGCTTGATGATGGACAGCTTGAAATGGGTCATGCTCGTGCTTTATTGGCTTTAGATAAGAGCATGCAATTAAAGGCCGCAAAAGAAATCATAAAGAAGGCCATGAGCGTAAGACTTACAGAAAAGTTTTTGAAATCCTTTGGTGAAGAAGCCAAAACCATTGAAAAACCAGCTGTGGATAAAGATATTCAAAGGCTGGAAACAGAATTAACAGAAAAATTGTGTTCAGAAGTAAAAATCCAACACAGCAAGAAGGGCAAAGGTAAATTGATTATCAACTACCACTCGGTGGATGAGTTAGACGGAATCCTTGCTAGAATTAAATAACAACATTTAAATTACAAAAAAACACTATCATGTCAACAACATTACTATCATTAGAAAATTGGGTAAAGAAAGTCGCGCAACACACACAAGCAAAACATATTGTTTGGTGCACAGGATCAGAAGATGAGAAACAACAGCTAGATGAGCTGTTACTCTCAACAGGTGATTATAAAAAATTGAACGAAGAAAGCCACCCGAATTGCTTTTTACACATATCTGACCCACAGGATGTGGCTCGAGTTGAGCATTTGACCTTTATTTGTACTGAAGAAAAGGAAGAGGCTGGGCCGAATAATAATTGGATGGATCCACAAAAAGCCCATGCCAAGATGGATGAATTATTTGAAAAGTGTATGGAAAATCGTACAATGTACGTGATTCCTTACTGCATGGGCCCCATAGATTCTCCACTTTCTCGTTGTGGTGTAGAAATCACCGACAGCGCTTATGTGGTACAAAACATGCGTTTAATGACGCGTATGGGAACTGCCGCTCTACAGCGAATTGAAGTTGAAGGCACTTTTGTTAAGGGTTTACATTCAACGGGTGAACTTGATCCCGATAGGCGCTACATCATGCACTTCCCAAAAGATTTGAGCATTAAAAGTTATGGTTCTGGTTATGGCGGAAACGCTTTACTGGGCAAGAAGTGTCACGCATTAAGAATAGGCAGTTACCAAGCCAAAACCGAAGGTTGGTTGGCGGAACATATGTTGATTTTGGGATTGGAAAACCCGCAAGGAGAAACCCATTATATTGCAGCAGCTTTTCCATCGGCATGTGGCAAGACCAATTTGGCCATGTTGATTCCGCCAGAAGGTTACATTCAAGATGGTTGGAAAATCACCACCATAGGCGATGATATTTGTTGGATGCGACCTGGTGTTGACGGCCGTTTGTGGGCAATTAATCCTGAGGCAGGTTTTTTTGGAGTGGCTCCAGGAACAGCAAAGGACACTAATCCGAATGCATTGGCCATGTTGTACAAAGATACTATTTTCACCAATGTAGCCACCACTGCTGACAATCAGCCTTGGTGGGAAGGACTAGATGACAGGGTTCCTGCTATTGATTGGAAAGGCAATACTTATGATTCGGCCAATGGGCCAGCTGCTCATCCTAACTCAAGGTTTACTGTGTCAGCAAGTCGCTGTCCGAGTTATTCTGAGCAAGCAGAAGCCGCGCAAGGTGTGCCAATTTCAGCTATAGTTTTTGGTGGAAGGCGCGCCAGTTTGGTTCCTCTTGTGACCCAAGCAAGAAATTGGGCTCATGGTGTATTGATGGGGGCAACCGTTGCCTCTGAAACCACAGCCGCCGCAACAGGTGCAGTGGGCGTTGTTCGCCGTGATCCGATGGCTATGAAGCCCTTTTGTGGTTATCATTTTGCTGATTATTGGGCACATTGGTTGTCATTTGAAGACAAGGCCAATAATTTACCTGAGGTATTTACCGTAAACTGGTTCAGAAAAGACAAGAACAACAAATTTATGTGGCCTGGTTTTGGTGACAATATGCGTGTTCTAGAATGGATTGTTAAGCGAGTTTCAGGAAAAGCAGAAGCGCAATCTACAGCAATCGGCGACATGCCAAAGCTTGAAGATTTTAATTTTGAAGGTATGGATTTTAATCAAGATGACTTGTCAGAGCTACTGGCGGTTGATGTTGAAGCTTGGAATCTTGAATTAGAAGATGTTAGAAAGCATTTAGACAGTTTTGGTGATAGAGTGCCTCAGTCGTTATATGCTGAACTGAAGGTTACGTCTAGATCTCTTTAAAAAATAGCAAAATATAGACTTATGCAAAGCACTTTAGATCAAATAATTGTGGTAGATAATTTCTTTGATGATCCTGATCAAATGCGTGAGCTTGCTTTTTTAAAAACCTATTCAGCACCTCCTGTCGGCACTCCCCGTTTGGCAAGAACCGCTAGGTGTGCTGTACAAGAAGCACAAAATGTTGTTGCCAGAATTATTCCTCATGTGCCTTATATCAGCGATGAGGAAGATTATGTGTTTAATGTTTTATTTAGATATACATTGGCAGACGCACAAAAGAAGACATTCTGTCATGTTGATAAGTCTACTTATGCAGGGATTGTATATTTGACTAGGCCTGAACATTGTGCAGGTGGAACCAGTATTTTTCGACACAAGCCAACAGGTGATGAAATCTACAAAGTTTCCAATGCACATCTATATAATTATAACGATCCCAGTCATTGGGAGCTGATCCAAGAAGTAGAGATGGTTCATAACCGTTTGGTGGTTTATCCTGGGAAATTTTTTCACTCAATAACACCTGTTTTTTTTGGAGACAATATTGAGAATGCTAGATTAACACAGAATATTTTTATTTACCGTTCGGGTGACGGCATTTAGAATCTACAAAATTTTTAATATTTTGGTATTGTTCTTGCATATCTGATATTAATGGAGAGATTTGTTCTTGATGTCTTTTCCACTTATCTTTGGCAGGAGTGGTGGAGGTGGTTTTGGAAAGAGCCAATTGTTGGTAGTCAGATTGATTGGCGGTAGCTCCAATAGAAAATATTTTGATTAAATTAGATATTTCAGAATACGGGTTTTTTATAAAATCAGCATAATCAAGGGCAGTCCAACGGTTCTTCGGTAGTGATTCAAGGTTTTGCATTATTTGTTGATTGCTTTCTTTCCATTGAAAATATGCTATTTCAGCTAGCGATTTCCCATTCATTTTCCGCCAACCTTTGGGCAACAAAAAACACCAGTTTTTCCTATCCCAGCCCTGGAGATTGGAAAAAGTAACAAACTGACCTGTTTTCTCTCCGATTTTCCACGCCTCAATTATGCTGGCAACATTCTGTTTGGGTTCCCGATACAGATAAATAAATTTTGCATTGGGAAAGATTTCCAACAAGAATGGGATGTTAAGGGCATTTCTTGGTGTTTTTTCTAAGAACAAATCTTGCTTGTGATGAGATAAGTCGAGGTTTACTAGCGGTTGATTGCAGTTATTCCTTAGCATGCTGAATGTTGCTAACTTAAAAAGCAAGGAAGTTTGTGGGTCTGCATGGTTTTTTGATAAACAAGCCGAGTCATATTGGAGGTTTTCAAATCTCAAATGAGGAAATTCTCGAAATATTACATGGCTTTCGCCGCCAATTGACCAAACATTGTCCAGTTGTATCATTTGTTCAAATAACAAAGTGCTGCCCGATCGTGGAGTAGATACTATGAAAACAGGATTAGAAACCATAAAGGAACTAAATATCTCTGGCGACTTTGGAGAAAGCTGGTTGTATAGATTAATTAAATTACGGTTAAACTGCATCTACTAAGCAAGTACAAACATTGGGAGCATTGTCGAAATTATAACAATTATGTGGACTACATTGGGTATTGGGGTGTGCTCTTTTTCCACAACAACACATTTCTCCTGGGATGACGTAATCCAAAATAATATGAGTCCGAATATTGTCGCCATCGTTGCTTACGCAATGAAAATGTTTGTTGTTTATTTCCATTAACTCTCCTTCTTGGATATTAATGGTTTCGGTATCAACGGTGAACAGAACTCTGTCATTGGTAAAAATCGGCAAGTGAATTCTGTGTGCATGAGACAAAGAAAAGTTTTTATCTAGATGGAAAGGTATGTCACCGCCAGGGAGCAGTCTGACTAGATTGGTTCTAATTAAATAGCCACCACCATACTTTTGAATGAGGTTTTGTTGTTCTTGTGAAACATAGTAAGAGGATAAAAGTTTAATAACAGGTTGTAAGGCTTGTTCAAACTTTTCAAACATAGGATGCTTGGTTGGCATATTGTGTCTAAAGTCTTTATCAAAAATCAAACTAATGGTTTGGGTATACTTGTGTGCTCTGAACTGTTTTTGTCTCCAATTATCACTGTCCCAATCTTCTTCACTTAGGTTTGATACAATTTCTTGAAGTTCCTTAATATCAATATCGCCCAGTTTATTGAAGTTGCCATTAAAGTTCATGATAATACTCAAGTAAGATACAAAATTTTATTATAACTGGAACGCCATAGTTTTCCATAAGGAAGTTCTGATAAATAGAATTTTCTCAGGCTTTCAGCGATTTTCAATATCAAAAAAGATTATTGCAGAGATAGTCATTCCACCTTAAAATAATCTGATGCAGAGATTGGAAATCGCTGGAAGCCCCGAAGGGATTGACTTTAAGCATGCATCTACTTCGTAAAATTTTAAAAAGATATGAATAACTGGGTGAATTCGTTTTTTTGATTTCACCTTATCCATTTCAAAATTTTACAAAGCATCTACACACTTAAAGGCAAGCTGAGAGTTTTCTATTTATCAGAGCTTTCATAAGTAATACTAATTAATTTTGTAGTTCAAGAATGCTATCCATTTGTCTATGTTAGATAAATGTTTAGGAAAGAAAGGCAGGTAGTTAAGGTATCGATTAATTGAAGTCTGATAAATAGGCTCGTTGACTTGAGCGTAACTGGGGGTGTTTACCATTCTTTTGTTGCCCGTTGTGGTGCTTAACTCAGAAGTATCCAGTCCAATAAAGTTAAGAAGATTTTGTATTTCAGCTTGTTTGTTGTTGATTAAGTTTTCATAATAACAAGTCGTCAAGTCAAGATTGATATGGTCTTTTGCTAGCTTCCAAATAGATAAAACAGAATCGTAGGTGGAAAAAACTTCATCCATATTATATAAGTGAATGTCCTTTTGGAAAAAATTGCTCAAGCAAACATCGTAACAATGCCTAGCTGAAAATATTATTTTGGCTTGTGGAAACAAACGAGAAATCAAATCTATGTAAACCGTATTCATGGGCATTTTATCGATTATAAAACCTTTTTCATTCCATTGAATATATTGTTTGATGCGTTTGTAATAGGCTTTTGCGTAACCGTTGAAGTCTTCTGAACCCATGCTTTGAATTTTACGGGAATAGTTTTGTGGGTTGTTATTACAAAGGTGGTTAAAAACATTGGCTATTTCCTTGGTTTCCTCTAGTACTTGAATTTTTTGGTGCTTATCAAGAGATGTTTCTAGTAGAGTGGTTCCAGAACGAGGGAACCCAATCATAAAAATCAAATTGGCACCATTGGTTTGTGTGTTCTGGTTGTAGTTGTTTATTTTTTTCGAATACAATTCAGTCAATTGTTGAAGAATTACCTTGTTGTTGTGTGTAAATCCGTCGAACAACTCCTGATTGTTGGTTTTTTGTGATAACAACGTATTAGCTTGTGTGTAATGTTCCCATGCTTGTGGGTATTGGCTCAATTTGTCATGTATGTTGCCCAGTAAAAATTCCCCATCAATGGCAACGTTGGAGTTGCAAGCTAACAGGATGGAATTAAGTTGTTCCAAGGCTTGTTTGTATTTTTTCTCTCTAAAGCTTATGTTGGCAGACATCAATTGTATTTCTTCTGTGGCCTGGCCAGATTGACTCAAGAGTTTTTTTGCTTGTTCTATATCGTTATTTTTTTCCAATAAATTAATTAAAAAAGCATCAATGTGTGGCTTGTTTTCACTGTCACTCAGCAGTGACTGGATTAAATCCTTTTTCTTCTCGGCATCATCGATATGGAAATAGGCGGTTAATAGTTGAAACTGGTCTTCTAGTGGAAAATCGGTGCTGTTTATTAAAGGTTCAAGCGTTTGAATGGCTTTTTTGTAGTGTTTGAGTTTTAACAAAATTCTCGCATACAGAGATGTTATTTCTGGGTGACCAGGAAAACGATTTAGGCTCTGGAGGCACAGTTCATAAGCGGACTGTGTCAAATGCATTTCCAGTAAACAATATATGGTATGAATAGTATCTTCAGCAACGGGGCTTGGAGAATTAATCAGGTTGATATAATACTTATAAGCTTGGGTGTATTGTTTGTCATTGAACAGAGCGTCAGCTAAACTTCGGTAGTAATTGATGTTTTGTGGTTCAATACTTAGGGCGTTTTGAAAGGAAACAACCGCTCGACTGTATGATTGTAATTCGATTTGACAAATTCCTAAATTGTTCCAAGCAGGCGCAAAATCTTTTTTCATGGCCAAGCACTTATCATATTGTGCGGTTGCAGATTGAAAGTCATTGGCATTTTGGAGAACTAGTCCATAGTTAAACAGTACGTGATAGTTGCTTTTTCCTGAGACGGAAATAGAACCAAATATTCGCTTAGAGTCTACAAGGTTTCCTTCTTCGGCATGAGCAATAGCAAGAGTCAGTTGTATTTGTGTGTTGTTAGGACTTTGTTTTAGAAGTTGATTACATTCAAATATAGCTTTTTTAGTCTCACCTGATTTGATATAATTCATCACTTGGTGAATTTTTTGATTTATCATTGCGTATGTCTATAAGGTAATTAATACTTGTGTTGATTGAATTATAGACGATAGAAACAGTCAAACAGGCACATAAATTCAAAAAAACAAATTTTAAAATGAAAATTAAAAGATTATTTACTTTAAGCTTGATGGTGGCATTGTCATCACAAGCCCAATTTGCTGACAAAACCAAGCAATCTGGCATTGATTTTGTTCACCACAACGGCATGACAGGCCAGTTTCATATGATAGAAGTCATTGGCAGTGGAGCAGCATTTTTTGATTATGATAACGATGGAGACATGGATTTGTATTTGGTGCAAAGTGGCGACTTGCCTGTTTCAAAATCATCAGAAAACAAATATTTTGACAGGCTTTATCGAAATGATACCGTCAAAAAAGATACGCCAGTCTTTGTAGATGTAACTAAGAAAGCCAACATCAATGCTAGGGCTTATGGAATGGGTGTAGCAACAGGCGATTTAAACAATGATGGCAATGTGGATATTTTTCTTGCCAACTATGGACCGAACCAAATTTTGATGAATAGTGGCGATGGAACTTTTAAAAAACCGATGAATGTTGTCAAAGAAGCAGGCAATAACTGGAGTGTAAGCGCCTCGATAGTTGACCAGAACTCGGACGGCTATTTAGATATTTACGTTGCAAATTATGTCGAATATCCCTTGAATAAATTCATTAAAAGGTGCAAAGCTTATGATGGTTCTTTAGATTATTGTTCTCCTCAAGCTTTTCAATATCAATCAGATGAATTTTATAACAATAATAAAAATGGAACGTTTACCAATATCAGCTCAAAAGCAGGATTGACTAGTGCCAATGCACCTGGACTGGGTGTGGTTTCAGCAGATTTTAACAATGATTTGCGCCCTAATTTTTATGTGGCTAATGATGGTGTTGAGAATCATTTTTGGATCAACAAAGGAAATGATGAGTATGTAGAGTTTGCACTTGCAAGTGGGGTTGCTGTTAACATGAATGGAGAGCCTGAGGCCAGTATGGGCGTTGATGCTGCAGATTTTGACAATGATGGAGACATTGATTTGTTTATGACCCACCTGAATCGTCAAACCAATACATTGTATGTAAACAATGGAAAAGGTTGGTTTTCTGATTTGACCGTTAGAATGAAGCTGGGCTCTAGTAGTTTTTCTTATACAGGCTTTGGAACACTTTGGTTCGATTATGACAATGATGGTTTGCTCGACCTGTTTAGTGCCAATGGGGCCATTGCAAAAATGGAAGAACAAATGCGCAACAAAGATCCATTCCCATTTAAACAAAGTAATCAAATATGGAAAAATTTGGGAAAAGGACAATACAAAGAGACCACCAAAGAGCAAGACGTCAGTTTTCATACAAAGGCTGTTTCTAGAGGTGCAGCTTTTGCCGATATTGACAATGATGGCGATTTGGATGTAATAGTGACCAATAACAATGGCATTCCACAATTGTTAATCAATCAAATGGCAAAGAGCAGTTGGATAGGGTTGAGAATAATAAACCCTGAGAACAACAGAACAGAGGCAGGGGCGCTAGTTACGTTAATTCAACATGACAAGAAATACTATAAAAAAATCAAAACAGATGGCAGTTTCGAGTCCTCACATGATGATAGGGTTATTTTTGGTTTGGGTAACAACAAGTCAGAAATCAAAATTAAAATACAATGGGTTGATGGCACGATAACCCAACACAACAAATTAGCCGTCAATAAATACCACACAATTAGAAAGCCTAAAAAATGAAAAAAATACTGATATTGTTAATAGCCATTAGTTTTAACTCGTATTCTTCTATAAATATATAATACCCAGATTTATCGTCATCAAAGCCAACAATTAAAAGCAGACATACTGAACTCCTAGAAAAACTTGGCGAGGCAAAAAAGAGCGAAACCGGCTATAAATTAGCGGAAGTATATGGCAAGTTAGGTATGTTTTATCAGGCCCATGAGTATTTTAAACCAGCTGAACAAGCCTATCTGAATTCCATAGAATTGGCCAAAAGCAATGCAAAATGGCATTATTTGCTTGGCGTGTTGTATAAAGGCGAAGGCGAATTTGAAAAAGCTCAAGAAAGCTTCTTTAATTCATGGGAATACAATAAAAGTTATGTTCCCGCTATGGTTTATTTGGCCGAAATGCTGTATTTGCAGGGAGATTTCATAAAAGCTCAAGAGTATTTTGAACAGGTTTTAAAGCTCAATGAAAAAAATGCAAGGGCTCTCGTGGGTATAGGAAAAATACAACAACAAGAAGGAGATTTTGTTTCAGCAATTGAGCTCTATAAAAATGCCATAGCGCTTCAGCCTCAGGCGAATCAAATAAATTTTTTACTTGCTCAAGCTTATGCTGCTACAGGCAATCAAGAAATGGCAAAAAAATACAATTTGGTCAAGGGTAGAATCCAGGCACAAATCTATGATCCGTTGATTCTAAAGATGTTAGATGAGTCGCGCAGCTCTACTTTTTATAACGATAAAGCCATAAGGTCTTTTCAAGCAAAAGACTATAAAAATGCAGAAATATTTGCAAAAAAAGCCATTGGCTTAGATAGCGAAACGGTCTACCCATTTGTTACTTTGGCCAACATTTATGTATCTACAGGAAGGGCACAAGAGGCCTCTGAGTTATTAGAAAAAGTTATTAAAGTTAATCAGGAAGATGTTAATTTATTATATAGCTTGGGGGTTATAGAAGAGATTTTGACTCACGATGACAAGTCAATTTACTGGTATGAAAAAGTATTATCCAATGATCCTGAACACAAAAAAGCCAGCATCACCTTGGCATCAGCATATATGAGAAAAGGCCAATTTGACAAAGCATTGTCGGAATTAAGTAGAGCAAGAAGGCTTAATCCCAGCAATCCATATTTGTTAACAAGACAGGCCGTTATCTATGCTCATAAAGGGCAGTGCGTTCAAGCTCAAGATAAAATATATACGGCAGTAAAAGAACTACCAAAGAATTTTTCGTTTCTGGAAGTGTTTATAAAAATTGCAATACAATGTGATGTTGACAAACAAATGGAAGCCGATGCATTGAATGCGGCAAGAAACATTTACAACATAGCCCCGAATGATGCTATTGTTGAGTTGCTAGCAGTGATTGAATCCAAATCAGGAAATCAAGACAATGCAATTGATTACCAGGCTCAGGCTATTTTCAAGGTGTTGTCTGATAACAACAATAATAATAAAGAAAAAATAAAACAGTTAAAGGCAAACCTAGAATTGTATAAAAAAGGAGATTATCCGAAAAAACAATTCAAAATTGGGGATCAGAATCTTTATCCCGGCAGCTTTACAAGGGTAAAAACTTAAGCAAAACTAAATTAGTCTATAGTCAGTTTAGTAGGTCAGATACTCTAGACACATAACAGCGTCGTTGCAATAAAGACAAGCATTGTTTTTAAATATGCACCAACAAATATTCCAAATTCTTCCTTAATATATAAAAAAACATAAAAATAAGTTAAAATTTCGTTGTTTTCTTGTTACTATTGGTCTGTGTGGAAGGGATTCCCGTCCGTAAACGTATGGAAATAACAAATAATAAATCTTTTGCCTTAAATGGCTTGGAGAATAATGTAGATGAAAAATAAACGTAATCCAATGTACTTTGCTATTAAAGCTGCACTGACGACAGGAGCCTTAATTGCTTCAAACTCGGTTTTTGCACAAGAAGATGGTGAAGACAAAGACTCAGTTTCTTTGGACCGTGTAGTAACAATTGGTACTCACATTAAAGCAACTGACCTAGAAACTGCAGCGCCAGTTTTCTCAATTGATAGAGAAGATATTGCAAGAACTGGTTTAACTAACGTGGGTGATTTGTTAAGACAGATTCCTTCAGCTGGAGCTTCATTAAACTTAACAAACAATAACGGTGGTGATGGTTCTATTCGAGTTGACTTAAGAAACTTAGGTTCTAACAGAGTATTAGTACTATTAAACGGCCGTAGATGGGCGACTACCATTGGTGGTGCTGCCGATTTAACTACTATCCCTATTTCAGTAATTGAAAGAATTGACGTTCTTAAAGATGGCGCTTCAGCTGTTTATGGTTCTGATGCAATTGCTGGTGTAATCAACATTGTAACTCGTAGCGATTTTGAAGGCGTAGAAGTTAAAGCTTACTACGGTGTAAGTGGCGAAAATGACGGTGCTGCACAACAATTTAATGTATCTATGGGTACTGCAAGTGATCGTGGAAGTATTTTCTTTGATGCATCTTATACAAAGACTGAGCCTGTATGGGCTGGAGATCGTACGATTTCTCAATTGCCTACTTTTGGTACAGGTAACACTCAAGGAAGTTCAGGAACACCTCAGGGCCGTTTCATTACTTTCTTACCAGCAGTAAATGGTTGGCAGAATGTTTCAACAACTCCTGGTTCAAATGGATACAATACACCGAATGATCCAGATTTGATTCCATTCAATACTGATGCACGATTTAACTATGCACCAGATAATTTCCTTGTAACTCCACAAGAAAGAACATCTATCTTTGTACAAGGTAAATACCAGATTTCAGACAATGTATCTGTAAACTCAGAAGCAATGTTTAATCGCAGAGAGTCTGCTTCTTTCCTAGCTCCTACACCTTTGTTTATTGGAGCTTGGGGTGGTGATGGTATTGGTATTGGTGCACAAAATCCATTCAACCCATTTGGTATTGCATTACCTGCGGCCGATCCTTATGATCCATCTTTACCTGATGAAGGTTTGGTGTTCTTGGGTCGTAGAATGGTTGAGCAAGGTAACCGTAAATTCCGTACAAGAGTAGACACATACCACTATGGTTTAGGTCTTGAAGGTTATATTGATGCAGGAACAGGTTGGGATTGGGCAGTTAACTACTCTTTCACTCAACTAGATCAAACTGATACTACAGAAGGTTTGTTAAACATGAACCGCGTTGAAAGAGCATTAAGTGATGCTTGTTTGACTGACACATCTTGTGTGCCATTCAACTTGTTTGGTGGTGAAGGTACGATTACTCAAGATATGCTTGATTACATTACGTTTGTTGCACAAAGCACAAGAAGAACTAAAATGTTGACTTATGATGCAGTAATTAGTTCTGAGTTGATGGAATTACCAGCAGGAGCCTTAGGTTTTGCTGCAGGTTATGAGCACAGAAGACAGTCTGGTTTTGATCAGCCTGATGCATTAATCGTATCTGGTGCTACCAGTGGTAATGCGCGTTTAGCAACTTCTGGTGCGTATATCGTAAATGAATTTTTTACTGAAGTAAATGTTCCTTTATTATCTGGCGTAGCTGGTGCTGAAGTTCTAGAGTTGGGTATGGCTGCTCGTTATTCTGATTATGATAACTTTGGTAGTACAACTACTGGTAAAATTGGTTTACGTTGGAAGCCATTTGAAGACTTATTGATTCGTGCGACTTACTCTGAAGGTTTTAGAGCGCCAAATATTTCTGAGTTATTCCAAGCTTCTGCTGATTCATTCCCTACGCTTACCGATCCATGTAATGGTGGTGAAGCTGGCAATCCAAATTTACCTGGCTGTGCTGGTATTCCTTCTACATATAACCAAAGTAACCCTCAAATTAGGATTACTGTTGGTGGTAACCCAGACTTGATTCCAGAGCAATCACAATCGTTTACAGTTGGTGCAGTTTTTGAGCCAAGTTTTGTAGATAATTTAGTATTTACTTTAGATTACTATGATGTAAAAATTGATGATGTAATTACGTCAATTGGTGCAGGTACAATTTTAAGATCTTGTGCACAAACTGGTACAGTATTGTGTGACAGAATGGACCGTGCTGGTTCTGGTGTTGTAACAGACATTAGATCAAATGGCATTAATGCAAGTAAATTACAAGTTAAGGGTGTTGATTTTATAGTTACATACGGTTTTGATACAGATTATGGTTTATTCAACGTTAACTGGGATACATCTTATACAGATGAGTTCACAACTTCTGTACGTGACTATGTAAATGGCGGATTTATCGATATTAATTCATTCGATGAAGGTGTGGTTGGTGATGCGTTGTACCGCTTCAAGTCTAATGTTACTGCAAACTGGTCTTATGGTGATTGGTCTGTTAACTATCAATTGCGTCACATTGCAGGATATGAGCAATCTTGTCCTACAAGCTTGAATGATTCTGTTAGACCAAATGATGATCCAAATGCCTTAGGTGGTGTTGTACCTTCAGATTTCTTATGGTGTACTTATGCCAGTGAAAATATTGATGGTTCAAACCCTGATGGTGATTTAGATCGCAGAAGTATTGGTGGTGTAACTTACCATGATATTAATGCTACATATCACTTAGCTGAATACGATACTAGCTTCACATTGGGTATCGAAAACATGTTTGATAAGAAACCACCTCTATCTGCAAATGCTTTTGCAAATAGTTTTGACCCATTTACATATGATGGTGTTGGTCGTTACTTCTACATGTCAGTTGTAAAACGTTTTTAAATTTAACATTTAAAAAAGTTTCAAAATTGAAGTATAATAAAGCCCGTCTAGTACGGGCTTTATTTTTATGTATATTAATCAAAACAATTTAGAAAAAAATAGTAGTTTTCTACTAACGAACAATCATTTAAGGATAAGTAATTTTTTAAATGATGAATTTGCAAAAAGAATATCTTTTTGTTTAGAAAAAGAAGTCGATTGGGGACTGGCCTGTAGAATTGATGGGAGCCCCAAAACCTTTCAAAATACCAACGATTTAAATCAGTTAGATTCATTTGATTTGGATAAGTTGAAATCACAACTCGGTGTCGAGTTTCAGTTTATCTATAATACTTATATGATGGTGACTGCTTATATTGAGAAAAGAGATCCTAATTTATATTTAAATAGAGTTTTAGAATGGTTGAATACACCCGTTGTAATTAATTACTTTAAACTCCTTATAAGTGATAGCTCTTTAAAAAAAATAAACGCTCAAGCAACACGATATTTGCCGGGGCATTACCTAACCCAGCACAATGATGAGAACCTAGAAGAAGGACGTTTGTATGCTTATGTAATGGGTTTTTCAAAGAATTGGAACCCTGATTGGGGTGGGTTATTGCATATTTTGGATGAAAATAAAAACATTGTAAAAACTCTTGTACCTGAATATAACTCATTGTCAATTTTTAAAGTCCCACAAAATCACTTTGTTTCTTTGGTATCTCCATTTGCAAAGAATGAAAGACTAGCAATAACAGGTTGGCTACTGTCGAAATAATATGTTTGATGATATATTAATTTATTATAGAAACAATCAATTCGATAAAGTCATTAGGCATGTTGATTAAGATGAAAAAAATATTCAGCTATTAGAATTAAAAGGATTATCAGCATTAAAAATGGCTGAGTATAGTTGTGCAAGTGAAGTATTTGAAAAGCTTATTAAACAAGATTCCAAACCAGCCAACCATTACCATAATGCATTGGCGAACATGAGCTTGGGGAATTATAAAAAAGCATTAATGCACTTTGAAATAAGCAAACTAGATGTTCAATTAAATATCCCATCAAGAATAAACCTTGCAGTTTGTTTAATAGAAGTGGGTGAAGAAGACAAAGCTTTAGTTTCACTGAAAGAAATAAGTGATGAAATACCAGAAATAAACGAAGCTTGGTTTCTGCTACTTAAGCTATATAGAAGGAGAAAGGATATTGATCAAATTAAACGAATATTAGAAGCTTCTAAAGCATATATAGAGACAAGCGAAGATTGGAAAAAAAGTGAAATTTACTTATTGTATTATTTAAAGCAATATTCTAAAGCAATAGAGAAAATCAATTCATACTACACTGATAAAACAAAAGAAATTTTATCTTTGTTGGCGAAGTGCTATACAAAGGTATCAAAATTTGAAAAGGCCATAGAAATTTACTTAAAGGTTCTTGAAGAAGAGAAAAACTCAATTAATTTTTATAATATTGCCGCAGCATATTCTAACTTAACAAATGATACAGACTTGTTAAGAGGAATAGAATATGCGAATTCAAGTTTAGAAATGGACGGTAACTGCCACCAGTCATATTACTGTAAGGCTTTAATTGTTCATAAAATGGGAAGTATTAACGAAGCTTTGGAGTTTGTAAATATAGCGTTGAATATTGATACAGGTAACAGTGAATATTTGTATAAAAAAGCTGAGTTATTGAACTTATCTAAGCAACATACAAAGAGTATGAGAATACTCAATGAAATCCTTCAAAAGGACCAATACAATAATTTGGCACTGAGATTAAAAGGAATAATACTATTGCAAACAAACGAACTTGTTAATTCAGAGGCGATTTTAGGCAAGGCACTAAGTATAGAAGATACCGATCAAAGAACATTGGCCTATTTTGCAATTAGCAAGTTAGCACAAAAGAAACAGAATGAAGTGTTAGAGTTTCTAGGAGTAGGTGATTTGGTTAAAGAATACCAATTGGATCTGGTTCCAGATTTTGAAAATTTGGAGCAATTCAACAATGATTTAGAAATGGATATAAAAAATCACAGTTTATTAAGAAAAGAACCAAATGGGTTGGCAGCTAGAAACGGGTATTTAACAGACAATTTATTTGTTGATAAGACAAAATCGATTGTTGTTTTTAAAAAATTATTATTACAAAAAATTAAACAATATATCAATAGTCTTCCAACAAGTATGCAGCATCACATGTTGAAACATAAGACACATGATTTTGAGATAAACTCATGGGCTACATGGGTGAAAGGTGATGGATTTATTGACAAACATATTCATGAGGAGTCTTGGATAAGTGGAGCGTATTATTGTAGAGTTCCAGAAATAACAGAACAAACAACAACTAAAAAAGGTTATTTTGAATATGGGTGTATTCCGAATGACATAGAAATTACTATTGAAAAAGAGAGAGGATATATAAAACCTGTGGAAGGAAAGCTTATTATATTTCCTTCTTACCTATACCACCAAACAATACCTCATGAAAGTCAAGAAGATAGAATAAGTATCGCATTTGACCTAACACCGATTTCATGGAAGAAATAGAACCATTTAAATTAATTAAAAATTTAAAAAATAAAATCCATTCCAGGTTTGTTCGGGAGAACATCAAAAGCTATGATGGCTCGCGTGTCTTCTTTTTTGAATGGATGTACATAATGTTGATACCATGGTGGAAATAAAACCAGCATACCTTCTTTTGGCTCAACTCTTCTGTTGTAAGGAAAACCGTGGTGCCAAGATTCTAGGTTGGGTGTGATAAATTCAATACAACCTTCAGGATTTTTTAAACCTTTGGGCATTTTCACGTAATAACAGCCACTGGCAATGGTACCAGGTGAAGGGTGTGCATGAGGTGCTTGCCAATCTCCTTTATGTAAAATATTCGCCCATGCATTGGGGTATGGTGAAACTTGTTCGGCGGCTTCTTTAAAATGGTGTTGTAAATAAGTTTCAATGGCTGGCATAACAATGTTATTTCTAAAGGATTGGATGTGTTTGTTATCGAGATCTAGAAAATTAATTTTTGTGGGTGTTTGATAACCCCCCATGGTGGTGATGGTTTGTGACTTAACCTCGTTTTGATCGGTATCTTTATAACGACTCTCCAAATCAGCTATAATATTTAATAGGTGTCTATTAAGCTCATCTGTATCTTCGTGTTGCCTTTGCATAACGGTTGTAGGTACATGAACTTCTATATCGTCTTTAAAATTGTGCATAATCATTACTAGAAAAGTTAGAACACATATTATAGCGAACAAATAAGGATTTAATAAAATTAGTTAAAGATTAACAAGCAAAACTTGATGCATGACAAATTGTTATTTAGAAATCTCATGAAAATATTTGAGGAACCATGATACAATAGTATCTTTAATAATAAGGTGAGATGGTCATGGCTTTTGTATTTGTAACCAGTTTATTGCTGATTGGCGTAATAGCAGCATCGAACTTTGTAGAAAATAAAATCCCACAAAGTAAAGTAGGCTTGAGTTTTATCAAACCCTATGGAAAATGGATTGGATTATCAGCAATGGTGTTTGGGTTATATTTGATAATCAAAGTAATAATTCACTTAGGTGCCTTTTTAAAGTATGTTCCTATTGCATTGGTGATAATTAAGGTGGTTTCATATTTAATTTTGATTGTGTTGGGTTTTTTATTGGCGCAAAGTTTGTTGGCGCAGTTTTCAGGTAAAAATGAAAAGATCGACGAAATGCTCAAGGCCGGAGTTGATAAATTTGGCCCATTAAAAGAAAAATTGGGATTGGCGGCCATTGGTGCTGGATTGTTGAACTTATTACTTTATATTACCTAGTACCCAAATTGCGATATAGAAAATACGATGATAGCACAAGTCCTTGATGCACCAATAAAACCCAGAAAAAACTTTATCACCAAGTAATAAAGGTTCGCGGATTAAAAATAACAGGGCGTGTTTTACGCCCTTTGTTTATTCCGTCCAATTTTCTAAAGTTTCAACAAACGCACTTAAAAACTGATTGCATTGTTGAGCATCTAAAACACGATGATCAATGGTTAAGCTGACATAGCACATGGGTTTAATGACCATAACATCTTCGCCATCAAATTCTTTAACCATTACTCTTTTTTCCATTTTCCCTATGCCCAATATAGCAGATTGTGGTTGATTAATGATGATGGGTGTGGCAATTAAGGAGCCACTAACACCGTGATTGGAAACAGTAAAAGTTCCACCTTGTACATCACTTGGTTTTAATTTGTTACTGCGGGCTTTATTGGTCAGCAAAGTCAATTCCTTGGCAATTGAAAACAAGTCTCTATTTTGGCAATTTTTAAGAACAGGTACAATAAGCCCATCGTCATTTAATGCCGTACCAATGCCAATATTCATCTGGTTAAATACTTCAACAGTATCCTTATGTAATTGTGAATTAATCATCGGTTGTTGCTTTATGGCTTCTACACAGGCAGCAATAAAATAGCTGGTGAAAGTCAAACCTGCACCTTGTTGTTTGAAGGGTTCTTTGTGTTGCTTGCGGTGTTTAATAATAGCAGTTAAGTCCAAGTTAAAAACCGAAGTCACATGTGGGGCAGTATGTAATAAACTTTCGACCATGTGTTTGGCAATACTTCTTCGCATATTGCTAATGGGCAAGTGCTGACTGGAACTTTCAATATTGTTCTTGGGATTTTTTAAATAGTTCTCAATGTCCCGACTGGTGATTCTGTGGTTTTTACCTGTGCCAGTTAATTGATTAATGTTGATGTTGTGCTGTTGTAATAATCGGCGTACTGCGGGGCTGATTAATTGGTTAGATAATAAATTAGAGCCTGAGAAATTGTCGTTATTATTGTTTTCTGGTTGTTTAAGAGTTTTGTCTTTAGTTTGTTGAGAAGAGGTTTTTTGTGGTTGGTTTAGTGATACTGCTGAGTCATCAATCACACCAATAGCAATCGAATGGGTGACTTCATTACCCGATTTTAGAAATTGTTTGGACAAAATGCCAGAAACAGGAGCGACGATTTCCATCATCACTTTATCGGTTTCTAATTCTAGTATCGGTTGGTTTATTTCAACCCTTGACCCCTCATCAAATAACCATTGGCTAAGTACCGCTTGCGTGCCTTCGGTTTGATCTTCATTCAAAATAATGTCTATCAATGCCATTAGTTTTTGTCCAATTGTTGAATAGAAGATAAAATCTTCTCAACAGTGGGTACTACCGAATTCATGAGGTTGGGCTCATGTGGGGTGCCAATATCCGGCATTGCAAGGCGTTCAATGGGTGCATCCAAATAATAAAAGGCATCTTTAGCTAAAACAGCGGCAATTTCAGCACCAAAACCAGCCGAAATATTGTCTTCATGCACAATCAAACAACGGTTGGTTTTCTTCACAGATTCAATAACCATCTCCTTATCCCAAGGACGAATGGTGCGCAAATCAATTAAATCAATGTCCAATCCAGATTGTTCAACAGCTTTAGCACAACGGTGAACCATTCCACCCCAAGTAACAATTGTCAATCTATCGCCTTGGGTAATTTTTTTGCCTTTTCCAAAAGGAATGACGTATTGATCACCAGGGTATTCACGTCGCGCCCAAATATGATCAAGCATTCGGCGGTGCTCAAAGAAAATAGTGGGGTTATTGTCTCGCAAAGCGAAACGCAATAAACCAACAGCATCTTCGGCATTAGAAGGCATGGCTACTTGCCAGCCAATCGCGTGAACCCATTTAACCTCGGCAGTTTGCGAATGCCAAGGATCGCCACAACCAAAATAACCGCCCGCCATGCGAACCACCATGGGCGCTGCAAAACGATTGTTGGTACGCCAACGCATGGAGCCAATGTCATTGAGTTGCTCTTCTGCTGGGTCTGCATATTTTCTAAATTGTATTTCAGGGACGGGCAATAATCCAGCTAAGCTCATGCCCAAAGAACGACCGATAATGCCTTCTTCAGATAGACTGGTATTGAATACACGATTGCTGCCATATTTTTCTTGGAGCCCTAATGTAACTGCGTGAACACCTCCTTTAGCACCGACGTCTTCTCCAAAAACCGCCATTTTTTTGTTGGTTTGTAGTTCAAAATCAAGGGTTTTACGAATTGCAGTAACCATATTGATTCGTCCAGGATGTGAAATGACTTCTTGTGAGGCTGGCGGAAAGGTCGGTTTTGATAGGTGAATACCGCCTTGTTGTTGTAGTTGCATACGGCCTTTTTCATCGAATTCACAAAAGGTATTGGTGGTGATAGTTTCTGGATTGGCAAAGGGTTTGTTGTCGGCTTTAATTAGAGCTTGATTAACAATTTTTTTAGCTTCTTTTTTTAAGTTTTGCCATTTTTCTTGGGTAATAAATTTGTTGTTGAGTAAATATTTTTTTAGTTTTGGCAAGGGATCATGTTGTTGTTCAAAAGCTATGCGTTGTTCAGACTTATAGGCTTGAGTGTCTTGTGCTGAATGTCCATTTAATCTAGGTACAGTTAGCCTCAATAAAACAGGTTTGCGTTCGACTCGAACAACTTGGTGGGCTTTGGCGACTAAATCTGCTGTTTGTTGCGGATTGGTGCCGTCACCACTGAAAATAGTTAAGCCTTTAAAGTTGGCTAGATTTTTAGAAATATCTCCACCAGGAGTTTGGAATTCTGAAGGAACAGAAATGCCATACCCGTTGTCCTCGATGTAAAACAATTGAGGCAATTTTTGTGTAGTGGCAATCGTAATAGCAGACCAAAATCCATTGGTTGCAACAGAGCCATCACCACCCAACACAAGACCGATAGCATCTTTCCATTTGTGGTTGTTTAAAACTTTAGCGTGGTATTTTGCCGCTTGAGCCCACCCGGAAACAGGTGTATATTGTGCGCCGACGCCACCTGACATGGGCAAGATGCAAGCACCATCGTGTTTTGGGTTATTGAATACTACGCCAATATCTCGGCCATCGGAAAATCCACCTTCTTTCATCATGGATGCTTCTAAAGCCAGTTGTGGAGGTAAGCCCAGAGCCAACAACAAAGGGCGAGAACGGTAATAACCAGAAACAGCATCTTTCTGCCCAATTAAACATTGTCCCAAAATTATCTGAGCCATATCGTGACCACGGGCAGAAAATTGATACAGGACTTTTTTATTTTTGACCAAAGTAAATTCTTCTAAATCATCAAGCTCACGAGAAACAAGTAATTTGGATGCAATTTCATGCCAATCAAAGGAAAATTGGGTTTCTAAATGTTCAGCAGTATTCATAAGGATATTGTTGTTAAATAAGGAATGTAATTATATATCCAATAAAATGGAATGTGCTTGCTAAATATATCTATAGATTTCATATATAAGCAACTTAAATGATATATAATTGATATTTAAGAAATAAAAATATAAAAAAATGGATAAATACGATATAAAAATTTTGGAAATTATTCAGAAAAATGGTCGAGTAACCAACAAAGAATTGGCAGAAATGGTAAATCTATCTCCGGCTCCTTGCTGGCGGAGAATGCAGGGGCTCGAACAAAAGGGCTATATTAAAAGCTATACTGCATTATTGGATCATGAGCAAATAGGTCTAAGTATTATTGCCTTCGCCCATGTCAGTTTGGATGATCACCACGAGAAGACGGTTCGTTCCTTCGATAAGGCCATGACAGAATGGTCTGAAGTTCAAGAGTGTCATGCGACATCTGGAGGGTATGATTATTTGCTAAAAATTATTGCTGTAGACATGAAGTCATACAACCATTTCATGTATGAGAAATTATTAAAGCTAAAAGCCATTCGGTCGGTGAATACCAGTTTTTCGATGATGCAAAAAAAGGTATCAACACAGTTGCCCCTATCGCATTTAAAATAACATTCTGCTATTATAAAACATTCAGAACAACCCAGATAATTAGCATGAATGAACAAATGAATTTGCAAGATATTCAATTTAGGATGCAAAATGCTGTCATTGGCACCCAAGAATTTTCACAGGCTCTAGAACAATTAAACAAATTGATCAATCAAGGTAATATTGAGGCGGGTTTATATTTATCTTGGGTTTACACACAACGTGGTGGAATCATAGATACCAATAAAAAAGCCTACGAGCTGTGTGAAAGAATTGTAGCAGCCACAGACCATCCTGCTGCCTTAGAAAGGATGGCTGATTTACTGTTGTGGGGAGTTGGCCTAGAAAAAGACGAAGCCAAGAGTTTTGGAATTTATAAGAAACTGGTTGATCAAGGGCTGATGCCTTTTACTACTTTGGCCTATTTGTATTCACAAGGAATAGGCACCATTGCCGATGAATGCGAAGCTTCAACTTTAATTTTAAAGGCCGCAGCCCAAGGAGATACTTTGGCTTTTATGTTACTCAGTTTTCGCTATGAAGTGGGTTTAGGCGTTCCTATCAATGGTAAATTAGCCAGAGCCTATGCAACTTTAGCAGTGAAAAGAGAGTTTCCAGGAGCTCAGCAACGGTTAGACAAGTTGAATTTAAGGTTTTCCTCAATAGCCTCAGAGCAGGTTGATGCAAGTGTTGAAATATTGATTAAAAATATTGAACACATGTATGATAAGGTGGCTAAATTAAATCAGTCAGTTGGCCCAAATAACCCAGAGTTCGCAGCTAAGTACATGCAATTATTGTCTAACAACTTTTCTGAACTTAATATATCTGATTTATCAATCATTCCTGAAGTTAGAGGGTTTGAAATAAAGCAGAGAGCGAAACACGAATTAGATTGTAAAATCATAAGTGACAGCCCCTTGATTATGAGTATTGATTGCTTTGCTAGTTTTGAAGAATGCCAATATCTCATTCAACAAGCAATACCCATGTTGGAATCCACAAAACAACAAGCCAAGAAAGTAACCAATACAGAGATAGATGCTTTTTCTGGAGACAGTGCTATATTCACTAGCCGGCAAACATCTCCGGTTGATAGGACTATTCAACAAAGGTTCTCTGAAATAGAAAATGTTCCAGTGAGTTATTTTGAGCCCATTTCACTGTTGAAATATTCTGTTGGTCATGATTATAGTACCCACACTGATGCTTTCGATGCAGAGAGGATACGTAGGCACGAACTCAAAGGAGATTTTGGAGGGCAGAGAATGACGACAAACCTAATTTACCTTTTACCAGCAATTGAAGGTGGAATTACCCGTTATGATAAAATTGATCTTAATATTTCAGGAGAGATGGGGATGTCTGTAATCCATCACAATGCAAGAGCTGATTTTAATCCTGATCCTCAATCATTGCATACCGGAATGGAAATACTACAAGGAGAGAAGTGGCTGTTAAGAACAGCCACAAGACAAAATCCACTGTATGGAACCAATAAAACGGTAGTTTAGAAAGTATAACCCAGATTAATAGCAAACAAAGTATCGGTATTGTCAAATCCAGCAGGCACATCGGTGTTGTGCTTAACTTGATGAACAAAATTAACATTCACCTTGTCACTAACTGTTAAAGACAAGCCTGCATCATTTTGTAAAAAGGTATTATCACTGGTGGATTCTACAATTAATACGTCGATAAATTTCATGGTGTCAGTTATTTGACGCATATAATCAAGCTTGCCTGTGAAAGCAAGTCCAGCATCTTCACTGCGATCAATATCATAAGCAACAGTTTTATAGCCTATGCCGACTTCAGTAATTAGCTTTTTGGATTCCTCATCGTAAAACTTATGACCCCAACCTATTCCAGAAGTTAATGTATAATCAAAAGCAGTAAACTTATCTTTTTCATAACGAGAGCCATAGAACAGATAATCTTTTTCATTTAATTTATAGCCTGTTTTTGAGGCCAAAACATATCGTTCGGCAGTGTCTAAACTGTTAGATGAAGCTCGAAGGATATCTAGCCCCATTTCGCTAATCAATTTGCCTGTTTCATATTTAACTTTCAAGCCAGCAGTTAAACTTTCTGTATCACTATTCCCCGCTGTAGTAGAAAGCCCTAAATATCCAGTTGATCCTGCCCATGCACTTTTTGGTTCGTCATCAGCGATTGCTGAATTAACGCCACCCAACAACAATCCAGTTATCAATAGTGTCTTTTTCATAATATTTCTCATGATTAATTAGAACCCGCATAATAGTGTTAAATTGTACATATTTCAAGTTTAGCCTTGTCTATAAATAGGGGTTATGTGTTAATTTTTGTGTATTTAACGGAATATTAAGTATAATGCGAACAAATAACATCTTTTATATCCGCCATGAAAATATTGAAATACCCAGTTCTATTATTGTTAACATTACTAACTTTTAGTTCCAAAAGTGAGGTTCTAAATCTAACCCCAAGTGATTTGGCTGAAGCACAGCTTAAAGGTGCTGTGGTCATTGATATACGCACACCAGAAGAATGGACAGAAACAGGTACAATAAAAAATGCAGCTAAAATTATGTTTTTTGACCAACAACGAAAACCAAGGGTTTCAGAATTTATGTCAGAGTTTGAAAAACTTGTTACATCAAAAGATCAGCGTTTTATCTTGGTATGTCGATCAGGTTCCAGAACCAAGGCAGTTACCAATTTTTTAGATAAAAAGTTGGGATACACCAACGCAGCGCATCTGGCAAAAGGAATGAAACAATGGATTGCTGAAAAGCGAGAAGTTGAGAAGTAATTTAATTACGCTTGCTCACACATTCGGGGTTAACGTGGAAATATGTTCCAGGCATGTTTTCCCTACCTTTGAAGTATGACGTTTTTTAGAAATGGCAATGAGTCCTAAAAAGACTCATATCGGGTAGTTGGCTTTAGTCAACCTCTTGAAAGTGTTGACTAAAGCCAACTACCCGATATGAGTTATAAAAGAATAAAGAGTTAAACTATTAAAAACTCTGTGGACCTCTGTGTTCCTTAATAGTTTTAAATAAAACCGCTATTCTCAATGAGATACCTGCCTTCGCAGGTATGACGGTGTTGAGGATCCAAAGGTTCTACATATTCTCCAACTTAACCAACTGCCCTTTTAGTTCTTCTAACTTATGTTCATTGGTAGCCAAAGTATCTTTTTCTTTGTTAACTACCGCTTCTGGTGCGGAACTTACAAAGCGTTCGTTGTTCAGTTTTCCTGCACTGCGGGAGATTTCTTTGTTGGCGGTTTCAATCAGTTTATTGACGCGTTCAATTTCTGCATCAACATCAATTAAACCAGCCAATGGAATATTGACTTTCATTTCACCGATTAGTGCCACAGCTGATTCAGGTGCTTGTTCGCCCTCTTTTAAAACGGTGATGTTTTCCAGTTGTGCCATGGTTTTGAGCAAGGCTTCATTACTTGCCAAAACACTCAAATCATTTTTAGATGTGTTTTCTAATAAAATTGACAATGGTTTGCGTGGTGAGATATTCATTTCGCCACGAATCTGGCGAACACCCAATACCGCTGCTTGCAACCATTGCATGTCTTTGAATGATTTTTCATCGACTAAGTTCGCATTGTACTCAGGAAATTGAGCAATCATTATACTATCGCTTGTGAGATTTAATTTCACTTTTAGTTCTTGCCAAATTTCTTCGGTGATAAATGGCATGATTGGGTGCAATAAGCGCAAGGCTTCATCTAAAACATAGAGTAAAGTGTGTTGCACATTGTATTTAGTGTCTTCATCTTGCTTGAGCAAAGGTTTGGCGAGTTCTACAAACCAATCGCAATAGTTGTTCCAAATAAAGTCATAAATGCATTGTGAAGCCAAATCTAAACGGAAGTTATCTAGGTGCTTGCGGTAGTCGGCAATGCTATTTTGCAGTTGCGATAAGATCCACAATTCGGCTGTTGAATTGGGGTTCCATTTTTCTGCATCCAGTTTAAAATCTTCGGTATTCATCAACACAAAGCGTGAAGCATTGAATATTTTGTTACAGAAATTGCGGTGGCTTTCTAAGCGTTTCATATCAAAACGCAGGTGTCTGCCGTTGGTAGCAAGAGCTGCAAAGGTGAATCTTAACGCATCACAACCATTGGAGTTGATGCCATCAGGAAATTCCTTGCGTGTGGCTTTTTCAATTTTAGCAGCCATCTTGGGTTGCATTAATCCACTGGTGCGTTTTGTGACTAAATCTTCTAATTCTATTCCATCAATGATATCAATGGGGTCAAGTACATTGCCCTTGGACTTAGACATTTTCTGTCCTTGAGAATCATTGATTAATCCGTGAATGTAGACTGTTTCAAAGGGAATCTGCCCCATAAACTTACAACCAGCCATAATCATGCGAGCCACCCAGAAGAAAATAATATCAAACCCTGTGACTAAAACTTGGGTTGGGTAAAATTCTTGCAAACGGGCGGTATCTTCAGGCCAGCCAAGAGTAGAAAAAGGCCATAAGTTGGATGAAAACCAAGTATCAAATACATCTTCATCTTGAGTCAGTTTGAAATAAGCATCCAGTTTGTATTTTTCACGAACTGCTTGTTCATTTTCAGCAACATAAATCTTACCATTTTCGTCATACCAAGCAGGAACGCGGTGTCCCCACCACAATTGGCGAGAGATACACCAATCTTCGATGTTTTCCATCCATTGATAATACGTCTTATCCCAGTTTTCTGGCACAAATTTAACTTCGCCATCTTTAACTACATCTAGTGCTTTTTTTGCCATGGTATCGACTTTGACATACCATTGGTCGGTGCGATATGGTTCGACAATAGAGTGTGAACGATCGCCACGAGGCACCATTAATTTATGCGGTTCAATTTTTTCAAGCAAGCCCAGTTCTTCAAAATCTTTAACAATTTGTTTGCGCGCATCAAACCTGTCCATGCCGCGGTATTTTTCAGGCATGTTGTCATTGATACTGGCATCATCATTGAGAATATTGATATTGTCTAAATTATGGCGTTTGCCCATTTCGGCATCATTAAAATCATGTGCTGGTGTGATTTTCACACAGCCTGTTCCAAATTCCATATCCACATAATCATCGGCAATGACAATAATTTTACGCCCAGTTAGAGGCAAATCAATCGTTTTACCCACTAAATCTTTGTAGCGCTCATCATCTGGATTAACTGCAATGGCAGAATCACCCAACATGGTTTCAGGGCGTGTTGTGGCAACAGTGACATAACCTTTGCCATCGGTGCGGGGATATTTGAGGTGCCACAAAAACCCATCTTCTTCAACCGATTCAACTTCCAGTTCTGAAAGGGCTGTTTGTAATACTGGGTCCCAGTTAACCAATCGTTTACCACGATAAATTAAACCTTCATCATAAAGAGTAATAAATTGTTTTTGTACGGCTTCGGACAACCCTTCGTCCATGGTAAAACGTTCGGTTTTCCAATCAACTGAAGCCCCAAGACGACGGATTTGTGATTGAATGTGGCCTGCAGATTTTTCTTTCCACTCCCAGACTTTTTCTAAGAATTTTTCACGTCCCAATTCGGTGCGTTTAATGCCATCGGCAAGCAATTGGCGCTCAACCACCATTTGCGTTGCAATCCCAGCGTGGTCAGTACCACATTGCCACAAGGTTTTTTTGCCTTGCATTCGATTGTAACGAATCAGCACATCCATAATCGTGTCTTGGAACGCATGACCCATGTGCAATGAACCGGTAACATTGGGAGGTGGTAACATAATGCAAAAAGTCTCATCACTTTTGACACCTTCATCACTGGGCGAGAAATATCCCGCATCTTCCCATTGTTTGTACCAACGGCCTTCTATGTCTTTTGGATTGTATTTTTCTATCATTTTTTGTAAGGAACGCAGAGATTCACGGAGGAATCGCAGAGTTACGCAGAGTTTCTTTCATTAATAATTCTTGTTATTCCTTGTTTTAATATTTTCACATTAAAGTTTAATAACAAGCCGAGTTTAAATTCACCCAATTTTAAATAGGTTAAAAGTTGGGATTTATGAATATCTGTAATCTTATCAACAGCTTTTAGTTCTAATACAATTGAATTTTCAACCAATATATCTATTCTAAAACCTCTATCAAGTTTTAAACTTTTATACATTAAGGTATAAAAACTTCTTTTTGAACATTGAGATTAATTTGCTGGAGTTCATAAATCAAACAGTCTTGATAAGTGGATTCTAATAACCCTGGTCCAAGTTGTCTATGAACTTCAATGGCAGAACCAATAATTTTACTTGTTATTGTATTTTTATCCATAAAAACCTCTGTGTACCTTTGCGTATCCTCTGCGAATCTCTGCGTTCCTTAATATTCTTAATTTAGAACTTTCATTAATTTAATCTCGTGGCATTATCCAATATTTGAAATGGCTTTTGTACTTTTTTAAAGCGATTGTGAGTAAATAGTGGGTCAGTTTCCTAATCTCGATAGAGGAAGTGGATTAATCGACCAATTTTGCTGCCATCAATGATGTAAGTAAGCTGACAAATAAAACAACACTTGCAATGACTATAACCAGGGAATAATTATCATTAGCTAGCAAAATACCTGCCACAGCAGGTCCAGTGGCCAAACCAAGTTTAGATGCTACACTGCCCATGGCTGCAACTTGACCATTGTCATCGAGTCGGGCGCAGATTGAAAATAAATAAGGGTTAACAAAAGCCCAAGTAATGCCAACGCCAATATTGGCAATAATCCAGATGAGTTTTATGTCACTGTAAAGTAAGATGATTGTTCCTATGACCGTAAAAAAAATACCGATAGCCAGTGGCTTGATTAAACCAAAACGTGTCGACATCCAAATCACCAATAGCGGCCCGAGTATTGCAATCCATGCTGCCCAAGCCAAAGAAATACTAAGAAATTCTATAGATAAGCCATAATGTTTTCCTAGGCCAAATATAAAAGCATACAAGCCCATATTGGCTGCTTGAAAAAGAAAAATTGAAGCCAGAGTAAATTGCAGGGGTTTTTGAGACAGTAATTTCCAACTAGAAGAACTGAGTTTTTTGACGTCTTTGCCCAATTTATAATTAGAAATAAAGGGCAACATCAGTAATGTTACGGTGCTGAAAGCCACTAAACTTAAATAAAGAACGGCAATACCAAATTGTGGAACCAATTGTGGGATATACATCATTCCTAAGCCACCTAAACCAAATTGAACCACCAACAATACACCAAAGGTCTTGTCAGAGTTCTTGGTGCGAGCAGTCACAGCAAAACCAATGCCAACTAAGCTGCCACCAACACAGCCATGAAAAAAACGCACTATGGCTAAGGTCTTAGGGTCAACGATTGCAATGCAACTTAAATCAATGGCGATTAATGCCAATAAAAGTAGGGCTACTGTGACGCGCCAATTGATTTTTTGGATGTAAAATATAACACCAAAAGCACCAATAGCGGTACCGTAGGCATTAACCGAACTGATAAAACCAGCTTGTTGATTGCTAAAATGTAAGGCTTGTTTAAAACCATCAATCAGTGCGGGCATGATATTGACATAAAACAATCCTGCCGTGGTTAAAAAAGCGATTAAAACCCGAACTAACATACTGTCCATTTTGGCTTTTGGGAAGGTGGTGTTGGATTGGGTTGTTGTCATGTTAATTGTCCTGGCACAGCGGAAATTGTTTGTTGAGTGTTTTGACC
>JAJRQG010000067.1 GCA_024280395.1 Gammaproteobacteria bacterium
ATAAATACGTAAATTAACGCATAAATCCAGCTCTTTTATTTAGAAAACGACTGTGATATGATAAAAATAATGAAAATTGACGTAATTAAGCGCAAAAATACAACGATATATGGCACCAATGCACATATAATAAGTTGTTATACAACATTAAGAGCTAAACGTGGACTTATCTGAGTTAGAAAAACTTCTAGGAAGGGCAGATAGATTTAGAAAGAAACTCCATATCAAAGATGGTGAGGGAACAAAATGGTCATACACTTTTGATAATGGCGAAACACATTTTCATTCTATCGAAGGAGTAAAACCACCAGAAGAAATTGAAGATGAAATCACAACAATGTTTATCTGGCTGTGGAGCTTAAAGGATTATGTAAAAAAATACGTTCTTAACAAAGGAAAAGCCAAATCATGGGTTGAGTCTAAAGTTAATGCAGATCCATATTTATGCATATGTGCGGATATAGCCAATTCACTGAAGCATGGAGGTTTAGATACAAAATTCAATCCGAGGTCTAACAAAAATCCAACGCTGGGGAAATTGAATTATAAAATTCCTCAAAAGGCAATGGGCTCAATTACTTTTGGTGCCTTTGATGTAGGTCTTAAGGTAGATAGTCCATCTTTAGTGGTATTAGAGATGCCTGTGATCGACAAGAATGGCAGAGTTTTAGGTGATGCTTTCAAATATTTGGATTATGGCTTAAAGGCTTGGGAAGGTATCGTTAGCGAAGCTGAAAATGTTGTATAACAAGGCGCTCGTTCGGACGTTCACTACGCTGCGCTTCGTTCACGCCGCACAGCTTGATCGTTAATGCTGCTTTTGTCTTTTATTCCTATTTCCTGTTTTGTTTGGTTTATTTTGAACATTCAACAGGTTTTCAAGTTTTCCTTTTTCATTGCAATGGATAAAGTCTTTTTCTAATGAGGAAAATGCCGTACTATCATCTATATGCAGAACTTCGATTAATTGAAGGTGTAACATTTTAAACAAACGCCTTAATGAAATTTTCCAAGAACTGCCTTCGGTTTTGTATAAATTGTCGGACAGTTTCATGAAGTTGGCAAAAGGTGAGTCGCCAAAGATAATTAGTTTGGTGTTGGGGAATCTCCCAGAGTTACCAATCATGTCCCAAAACCGTGCAAATCGATTAACCCGTTGCATGGTTTTAAAATCTATGTCGCGGGTAGATAAAATATTGTAAGGTTGGTTTTCGTTGTACACCATTTGGTATTCATTGGTATGGCGATTAATCGGCGCACCACGCAAACGTTTTAAGATGCCCAGTTGTACTTCTTGTGGATTGAGTGCCACTAATTGATCAAAACTCTTGGAAAAATTCTCTAAATTGTCCCCAGGCAAACCAAAGATTAAATCTGCATGAATATGTGCCTTGGTATTGTTACGTAACCAGATAAGATTCTCACAGGTTTTATCGTTGTCTTGTTTGCGAGAAATCAAGTCTTGAATTTCGGGGTCAAAAGTTTGCACACCGATTTCAAACTGCAGTACATGATCGGGAAATTTGGCCAAAACCTCCCGTAATTTTTCGGGCAATTTATCAGGAACCACTTCAAAGTGAATCGACATATCATCGGTGAGTCTTTCTAGAAAAAATTCTAATATGGCAACCGTGGTTTTGACCTTGAGATTAAAAGTTCGATCGATAAATTTAAAATGGTTGGCGCCCCGTTGAATCAACTTGTCCATTTCCACCAAGAACAAATCTATGCTGAATGATTTAGAGGTCTTGTCCAATGATGACAAACAAAATTCACATTTAAACGGACAACCCCGTGAGGCCTCAACATACAAAATCCGATTGCTTATATCTGTTTCGTCGTAATATTCATAGGGCATGATCAATTGTTCAAGCGGCAAATCAATCCCTGCAATGACACGCTCCAAGGGCAGTTGTTTGTTGAGCAATTGATTGCACAGAGTTTTGAACTGCAATTCACCCGCACCGGTTATGCAATAGTCAACCGCTTGGAACCAATCGGGTACATCGGGATAATGCGACACCTCTGGCCCGCCAATTACAATTTTGATTTCAGGGTTGATTTGTTTAATTAATTTAATGCACTGACCCACTTCAACCACATTCCAGATATACACACTAAAACCTATAATTTTTGGGTTGTTTTCCAACAGTTTTTCAACAATGTCCAGAGGCCGCTCATGAATGGTGAATTCTTGAATGCTGGTTTGTGCTTGTAACTCACCTAGATTGGCAAACAAATAGCGCAAGCCAAAGGCACAATGGATGTATTTTGAATTAAGTGTTGTAAGAATGATTTGAGACATTTGTCTATTGTAATTTATTTCATTGTGGATACATGCTATTCTTTGTTGAATATTGATATTTATTAAATAATTGACCATGAAAAAAATTATTATGTTTGGGAACTCGGGATCAGGCAAGTCAACTTTGGCAAAACACTGTGCCGATAAGTACCATCTTGCCCACCTTGATTTAGACACCATCGCATGGAAAGACACAAACCCACCAACTAGAAAACCCACATTAGAATGCCAAAAAGCCATTGAACAATTTTGCAAAGACAATGAAACATGGATTATAGAAGGCTGTTATTCTGATCTTTTACAACTTGTCAGCAAACAAGCCACCCAAATGATTTTTCTCAATCCTGGAATAGAAACTTGTATTGAAAACTGCAAAAACAGACCCTGGGAACCGCATAAATATGCATCAATTGAAGAACAAAATAAAAATTTAAACATGCTTATTGGCTGGGTTAAAGGTTACTATTCAAGAACCGATGATTTTTCTTTTGCTTCTCACGACTTACTATTTAAAGGTTTCAAAGGCAACAAAGAACAGTTTTCCACCAATCAAAAGCTTTAACATTATACAATTCTATAAAAACACAAATATCCTTTGAAGTTAATGTAGTTGGCTTTTATACTCTTAAGTCATTATAAAAAGAGTAGGACAAATGACATTAACGAAAAAAATTATAATCTTTATGGTTGTTGGGGCAATTGTTGGTTTAATAATTAATCTAACGGGATTAATGGATTGGAGTTTAGGAGTGTCTAATGATTTGTTTGAAACTTCTAAGACGTATTTGGTTAAAGATTATCTCGTTGGTGGCGTGTTTTATGTCATTGGAAAGGTTTTTCTTTATGCTTTACAAATGCTCGTTGTTCCATTGGTTTTCGTTTCGTTATTTTGCGGAACCACCGCATTAAATGACCCAGCAATGTTAGGTAAACTAGGTGGAAAAACATTAATTTTGTATTTACTGACCACAGCAATAGCTATCTCAATAGCCATTAGTTTTGCTTATTTGTTTAACCCGGGCGTTGGTTTCGACTTACCAACCGATTTAGAATATACCGCCAAACAAGCCCCTCCATTTGTTGAAGTGTTGATCAATTTGGTACCAAGAAACCCAGTTCAAGCCATGGCCACAGGCAATATGTTACAAATCATCGTGTTTTCAATTTTACTTGGTTTGGCAGCAACCATGGCTGGCAAACCGGGTGAAAGAATCATCAGTTTATTCGAAGACTTCAATGTGGTCATTATGAAACTGGTTAAAATGGTGATGGAATTGGCTCCTTATGCCGTGTTTGCCTTGATCGCAAAAGTGTTTGCAGAAATTGGTGTAGAAGCAATCAGTAAGTTGTCTATGTACTTCTTCACAGTTATGGTAGCTTTATTTATCCATGCTTTGATTGTTTATCCAACCATGTTAACCGTTTTAGGCAAATTAAACCCCATTAAATTCTTAATGAAGATGCGCACACCCATGACCTTTGCTTTTGGCACAGCCAGTTCCAACGCAACTATCCCTGTAACCATGCGTACAGTAACTGAAAGAATGGGCGTAGATAAGGCGGTTGGATCTTTTTCAATTCCATTCGGCGCGACCATTAATATGGATGGCACATCAATTATGCAAGGGGTGGCCACTGTCTTTATTGCTCAAGCCTATGGCATAGATTTAACCTTAACTCAGTTAGGCACAGTGGTCTTGATGGCAACGATGGCATCGATTGGAACTGCTGGTGTTCCTGGTGTTGGCTTGATTATGTTGGCAACCGTTCTTACCCAAGTGGGTATACCTGTTGAAGGCATTGGTATCATTATCGGCGTAGATAGATTGCTAGATATGACCCGAACTGCAGTTAATGTAACCGGTGATTGTGCGGTAACTTGTATAGTAGCCAAATCAGAAGGTAAACTAGATATGGATGTATTTAATGATCCAGGTGCTGGAGTAATTGAAGAAGAACATACTTATTAAAACAGTTTAGAACCGAAGTAAATATTGCCAAAACCCGAATTAACACACAATTCGGGTTTTTTTTTGCATGGTATCGGTTATAATATCCACCCTTTCAGGGCAAGCACATATTTGCGATGCCTATACAATATCAAATGGTTAATTACACATGACATCTTATGTATTTGTCACTGGTGGCGTGGTTTCGTCATTGGGGAAAGGAATTGCTGCGGCATCACTGGCATCATTGCTAGAATCTCGCGGCCTTAAAGTCACACTCATGAAACTGGATCCGTATATCAATGTTGATCCCGGCACCATGAGTCCATTTCAGCACGGCGAAGTTTATGTTACCGAAGATGGTGCAGAAACAGATCTTGATTTGGGTCATTATGAACGATATGTTCGCACCAAAATGGGCCGTAAAAACAATTTTACCACCGGTCAAATCTACGAAGCAGTAATTCGCAAGGAACGACGTGGCGATTATTTGGGCGGTACTGTACAGGTTATTCCACATATCACCGACCACATCAAAGAAAAAATAAAATTGGCCGGAGCCGGCTATGATGTGATTATGGTGGAAATTGGTGGCACCGTAGGCGATATTGAATCTTTGCCCTTTCTTGAAGCCATCCGCCAATTGGGTGTGGAACAAGGCAAGCAAAACAGCATGTTTGTACATTTAACACTGGTGCCATATTTGGCTGCAGCGGGTGAACTAAAAACCAAACCTACCCAACATTCGGTTAAAGAATTGCGTTCTATCGGTATTCAGCCCGATGTCTTGTTGTGTCGTTCAGAACGTGAAGTACCAGAACACGAGCGTAAAAAGATTTCATTATTCACTAACGTCGCCGAAAAAGCTGTTATCAATATGGTAGACTCGGATAATATCTATAAAATACCCGAAGTGTTGAGTAACGAAGGCTTTGATGAGTTGGTGATTGAACAATTTGGATTAAAATGTGGAGAACCTGATTTAGAGGAATGGCGAAGAGTCATTAAAGCCGAAGAGTCTGCAACAACAGTTATTAAAGTAGCCATGGTGGGGAAATATTTAGAACACTCCGATGCTTATAAGTCTTTAAACGAAGCCATGCGCCATGCAGGAATCCCGAACAATGTAAAAGTAAAAATCAAAAACATCGACTCATCCAGCCTTGAAAAAGAAGAAGGCTTATCACAATTGGCCGATGTCGATGCAATTTTAGTACCTGGTGGCTTTGGTAATCGTGGTTTTGAAGGGAAAATCAACGCGGTTAAATATGCCCGTGAAAACAAAATACCATATTTGGGTATTTGTTATGGCATGCATGCAGTTGTCATTGAGTACGCAAGAAATGTTTGTGGATTAGACAATGCCAACACCACAGAAAATGACATAAAAACACCGCATCCAGTGATTGCATTAATTACCCAATGGGAAGACCACTTGGGCCAAATTGAAACCCGTGATGCTGAGTCTGATTTGGGTGGAACCATGCGCTTGGGACTACAAAAATCACTGTTGAAACCCAGTTCATTGGTCAACAAGGTTTATGGAGCTGATGTCATTTCTGAGAGACACCGCCACCGTTACGAATTTAACAATGCTTACCGCGAAGTTTTAGAAAACAAGGGACTCGTGTTATCAGCAACTTCAGAAGACAAAGAACTGATTGAAATGGTAGAACTACCAACAAATGTACACCCTTGGTTCGTTTCTTGCCAATTCCATCCAGAATTCACTTCAACACCAAGAGATGGCCACCCGCTATTTGCAAATTTTGTAAAAGCGGCAATTGAGAACAAATAGAGAAAATCAAAAGAGAAAAACAATATGAAATTATGCAATTTTGAAGTTGGATTAGACAAACCTTTTTTCTTATTGGCTGGTCCTTGTGTTATTGAGTCAGAGCAGCTCGCGATTGATACCGCAGGAACACTCAAAGAAATCTGCGAACGATTAAACATCCCTTTTGTGTTCAAATCCTCCTTTGATAAAGCCAACCGCACATCGATTGATAGTTTTCGTGGCCTGGGCATGGACAAAGGTTTGCAAATCTTACAAGCCGTTAAAGACCAATTAAGTGTGCCTGTTATTACAGATGTTCACGAAGACACGCCAATGGACGAAGTCGCCAGTGTGGTTGATATCATCCAAACCCCTGCTTTTCTCGCCCGACAAACCAACTTTATCGTTAAAGCCTGTAGTGCTGGTGTACCAGTAAACATTAAAAAAGGCCAATTTATGTCGCCATGGGACATGGTTAATGTCGTCAATAAAGCCAAATCAACTGGCAATGAAAATATCATGGTCTGTGAACGTGGTGCCAGTTTTGGCTACAATAACTTAGTCTCCGACATGCGCTCCTTATCGGTAATGCGCGATACAGGTTGTCCTGTAGTCTTTGATGGCACTCACTCAGTACAATTGCCCGGCGGACAAGGTGGAACCTCAGGCGGACAACGTGAATTTATTCCCGTTTTAGCGCGCGCTGCGGTTGCCGCAGGAGTATCTGGATTGTTTATGGAAACCCATCCAGATCCAAGTGTAGCCAAAAGTGATGGGCCCAATGCGATTAAACTACATATGATGGAACAACTGTTAACCACTTTGAAAAAAATTGATGAATGCGTTAAATCACAACCATTTTTAGAAAACGACAACGATTGGAACTAA
>JAJRQG010000068.1 GCA_024280395.1 Gammaproteobacteria bacterium
GGATAATTGATTTTCAAAAAGATCACGGATTGTTGGCCGATGGCATCATTGGCAAAGAAACTCAAATGACTTTGAGTCTTATGGCTTATAATGGCCCAACACTACACTAATAACACCAAACTATAAATTTATGTCAACAATTCTAGATTCACTAAAAAAATCATCTGACAAAAGAGATGACAACAATAAAAATAGCATGGATAATTTCAGTTTTTCTGGCAATGGTCAAAATAGAAAATCTAAATCCTATGTGGTATTAATTTTGTTGTTACTGACAGCTGCTATCTTGTATTTTGGTTATCAGTATTTATACAGTGGTGATGAGTCAGAAGAGGTTTCTATTGTTAAGCAGCAGGTGGCAGAGAAAGGTGACACCACGCTTGCATCTAATGATGTGGCAATTGAGGGAGTTCAAACTGAAACGAAAAAAAGAAATAAACCCAATAGTACTGATGTAAAACAGAGAATTAAAGAAATAAAGGAAAGAAGGAATGAACAACAAAAAGCGTTGCAAGCCTTACAGAAACCTCCTGTAAAAGAGGAAGAACAGATTGGCAGTGGTAAAAAACCAGTGGCGAGCAATCAAAAAGAAACAACAAGAGATGGCTCGGGGCAACACATACAGAAACAACCACCAGTTAGCTCGTCAACTGAATTAAAGGAAGTTACGCAACCTCAGGATGCTGTAGCTGTGCAATCGCACTTTTATGTCTATCAATTGCCATTTAGTATCCGTAAAGATCTTCCGAAATTAAAATTGAATATTCATGTTTTTGATCAAGATCCAGATAATCGCATTGCTGTTATCAATGGTGTTCGCTTTGCCATTGATGACATGATTGATGATGTGGTTCTGGTTAAAGATATTGTTCCTGAAGGGGTGTTGTTGGAGTTCAATAATCGGGTGTTTTTGGTCCCGAAATAATTTTCACCATGAAGGTCATGAAGAGCATGAAGGTTTTTAGCTTATGTTACTAACTTATTTATGAGTATTGAAGTATTAAACGAATAAAGTATTATATCCAATTTTTTCAGTTTGAATATTTGTCCACAAACTTAACAATGTGTTTCAGCACGGGCGAATTTTTTCTAAAGGGTTTTGATATGCTGACCAAAATCTTGGCGTGACTGATTTTTTCTAAAAGTATTTTCTTAACTTCTACACTGTTGGCTTGTAGTTTCTTTTCCAAGTTATTGGGGTTGTGCAAAAACACGGTATTGTCTTTCAAACCATGCAATAACAAATGAGGCGGCTCGTTGCCATTGACAAAATTAATCGGCAAGGCATTGAAATAATCATTTTCTGGAGAGAATAAATCATACATATAATCATCGGTAAAAGGATAAAAATCATAAGGGCCTGCCAAACCGACAAAACCTTTGATATGGGATAATTGGTTGCCCAAAAACTGTTCATTGTCTGTCAGCATTGCGGCAATATGAGCACCTGACGAGTGTCCCATTAAAAATAGTTGGTCATCTTCTACACCGTACTCTTTGATATGTTCAATACTCCATTTCACCGCCAGAGTAGCATCTTGAATAATGGCATTAAATTTCACATCAGGGTATTGACGGTAATTTGGAATCACCACAGCGTAACCTTGTTTGCTCAATGTATCAGCCACAAACAAATAATCAGATTTAGTGTAATCAGTACAATTCCCCCAACAGCCGCCATAGAAAAAAACAATGGTGGCTTTTATGGGTTTGCTCGTTGGGATATAAATGTCTAACTTGTTTTCGGCATTGTCGCCATAAGCCACATCTGTAATAACCTGGAATTCTCCAGATTTTCCCAGTTTGTTGATGACTCTTAAGCCAGCGTTCACACATGAAGTTAAAATTGACATAAGTAGCATTAAACCCAATATATGTATTAATGATTTGTATTTTTTCATGCATCTATTGTTAATAATAATGTTTGTAATTGCAAGCCTATTAATCAATTGACTTAAAGGGATGACAAGGATTAAGATAATAGCTCAATAAAATAAGAGTCAGTATGTCAGAGAATAAAAATACCGAAGACAATATCTCAACAATTGAGATCCAAGACCAAAAAATCATCGTTAATACGAAATTGAGCCTACTTGAAGCACTGGTTCCAGTGGTGGCATTGGTGGCAATGCTTGCATACAATATATTCTTTGCAGGCGGCGAGTTGCTTGGTGGCTACTCCAACCAGTATATATTGTTAATTGCCGCAGCGATTGCAGCGATTGTTGGGTTAATGAATCAATCAACAGTTAAAATCATGTTTAACGAAGTTATTGAGAATTTAAAAAAAGTCATGGTGCCTATTTTTATCTTAACTTTGGTGGGAGCACTTTCTGGTACTTGGTTGATTAGTGGCATTATCCCAGCTATGGTTTATTACGGCTTACAAGTCTTAAATCCTGATATTTTCTTACCGGCATCAGTTGTTATTGCCATTGTTATTTCTATCGCCACAGGCAGTTCTTGGACCACATCGGCTACGGTTGGTATCGCACTTATTGGTATTGGCACCGCTTTGGGTATCCCAACAGGCATGGTGGCAGGAGCAGTAATTTCTGGCGCTTATTTCGGTGATAAAATGTCACCGCTAAGTGACACAACAAATTTAGCACCAGCGATGGCAGGTACTGATTTATTTACCCATATTCGTTATATGTCATACACCACTGTACCGACCATTATTATTACCATTATTGCTTTTAGTATTTTGAGTTTAAATGTAGAAAGCAGTGGAAATACTGATGTTGGATATCTATTAACTACTATTGATGCAGCATTTAATATTACTCCTTGGCTTTTCCTTGTGCCTTTAACAGTGATAGTTCTGATTGTTTTCAAAACAAGACCATTGATAGCATTGGGGTCAGGTGTTTTGTTGGCTATAGTTTTTGCTTTTATTTTTCAACCCAATATTCTTGACGATATTTCCTCATCTAAATTAAAGACTGTAGTGAATTCAATTTATACCGACACCAATATTGAAATTGATAATGATGAGTATTTCACAGTTTTTTCTGAGACTGAATTGGCACAAATTAAATCAAATATAAAGTTTGAGAATCTGTTTACTGGTGATGATTTAGATAACAATATATCAGAAGAAGATTACCTAAATGTGTTTTCATATGCGAAGTTTGATAATACTACACTGTCTAATAAGATTGATAATTTGAAAAAATTAGTGACTCTAAAAAGATTTGAAAACTTATTTTCATCCGGTGGTATGCTTGGCATGTTGTGGACGATACTGTTGGTTATTTGTGCCATGATTTTTGGTGGAATTATGGATGGTATTGGTGGGTTGGAACGCATCACTGAAGAATTGTTAAAAATGGCTAAATCAGTATTTGGTTTGTTTTCCAGTACAGTCATGAGTTGTATCGGTTTAAATGTGATTGCTTCTGATCAATATTTAGCGATTGTAATTCCTGGTAAAATGTATGAAAAAGCTTACAGAGACCGAGGATTGGCACCTGAAAATCTCAGTAGAACCTTGGAAGACACAGGAACAGTTACCTCGGTATTGGTTCCTTGGAATACCTGTGGCGCCTATCAGTCAAGTGTATTGGGGGTTAATGTGGGTGACTATTTTGCCTATGCTATCTTTAACTATTTAAGTCCATTTATGACTCTGATATTTGCCGGGTTTAATATCAAGATACGTCAGTTGGCAGCAAAAAAGTAAAAACGACAATCATATAAACGGGTGGACACATGGATTCGCACCTTAATGCATTTCAAAGTCTCCGTAGGGGAGCACCCATGTGTGTTCCCGCTCTCGAAACAGACATCAGGTTTTCATCAAAGCAATGAACTATTTTCATTTATTTATCAGTTTTGTGCATTCTGACAAATATTTGCTTAAATAATAAGGTAAAATCTAGAGTCATATAACCCCAAACACCACTCAAACAGTCGAGTAAATACCATGTTAAAGAAAAATTCCTTAGTCATATTGTTGTTACTTCCGCTATTTATCCAAGCCCAAGAAATGTGGATCAATGAAATTCATTATGATAATACGGGCGGAGATGTGGATGAATTTGTGGAGGTGGTCGTCGAGGATACTTTTGTCGGCAATTTATCAGACCTCGAAATAGTATTTTACAACGGTTCCAATGGTACTGTGATTGGCCAAAGTGAGCCTCGACTACTTTCTACTTTTGTGATGGGTGACACCAGCAATGGATTTACCATCTATTCAAGAATATTTTCAAGCATACAAAATGGCAGCCCAGACGGCATAGCATTAATCAACAATGGAACCGTGGTTGAATTCATCAGTTATGAAGGCACATTGACCGCCGTAGGTGGCCCAGCCAATGGTGTGACCAGTGTGGATATTGGTGTGTTCGAACCTGGCGCTATCGGTCAGTCTTTGCAAATGATGGGCACAGGCAACAAAGCCAATTTATTTACTTGGCAACCACCCGCACAAAACACCATGGGCAGTGTCAACAATGGGCAAGCATTTGGTGATGCTTTTCCAAGAGTTTCATCGGTATTTCCACCCGACGGTACCGTTGGTGTAGATACAACCATTCCTTTAGATATTGTCTTTTCCGAACCAGTTAACGTCACACTTGCATCGTTCTCTATTGCTTGCCCTGCAGTGGTGCCTTCTGGCATGTCAGGCTTTGATTTGACTCAAGTAGATACTACACATTATATTTTAACACCCAATAACAACGGATTCTTATTTTGGCCTGGGAATGACACCTGCACTGTAACCATGAATGCTACCCAGATTACCGATCTTGATGGCGCCAATAAGCCGCTTGATGGCAATTCAGATGGCAATGGTCCTGATAATTTTACATTTTCATTCAGTACATCCACGGATTTTCTTCCTAAAGTTGATTCAGCCTTACCAGTAGACGGAGAAATATTGGTGGCAGAAAACAGCAGCGTTACAGTAAACTTTACTGAGAATGTTAATTTATCTTCAGTGAATGCCATAACATTAAATTGCCAAGGCAATGTGGCTTTTAGTGGGCTTCCAGCATTCAATGTTGCATCAGTAACCATTACTCCTATTAACCCATTTAATCAAGGCGACATTTGTACGGTTACGTTGGTAGCCAGTTTAATCAATGACATTGGCGGCGGTGGTTTAAATTCGGATCCTTTAGATGGCAATGGAGATGGCATTCCTGGTGACAATTATCAATTTGGCTTTTCGGTGATTGAGCCTGTCATGCCGATTTATGGCATCCAAGGCAGTGGCGATACATCGCCCATAGCAGACAGTTTTATTCGCACAGAAAACAACATTGTTACCGCATTAAGAAACAATGGTTTTTTCATGCAGTCCCCTGGTATGGGTGATTCAGACAGCGATACTTCTGATGGTTTGTTTGTTTTTTCAAATGTGGTGGTTCAAGAAGGCGATAGTGTGAATGTGCGTGGACAAGTCGTTGAGTTCTTTGATTTGACTGAATTAACCAACGTCTCATCGGTGGTGATCAATTCAAGTGGCAATGTTTTGCCAACGGAAATAATTTTCGATGCCAATACTCCGTCACAAGACCCCACCACTCCGACATGTACCGGTGGTGAGTTTGAATGTTATTAAGGAATGTTGGTCAGTGTTGCCAATGGCATAGCAAATGGAGGCACCCAATATTCTGGTGAGTTTTCTGCAACAGCAACAGGCGCTCGTGCTATTCGAGAGGCTGGTATTGAATACAGCCAAAGAAATGATTCTCAATTGCCAGCGGGCTATCCCACTGCTACTTATGATCCAGATATATTTGATGAAAATCCTGAATTGTTTGAGGTGGATACCAATGGTTTATCTGGAATGCCAATTATTGACCTCAATGGTGGCTCAACATTTACAGCAAGTGGTGTTCTTAGTTATAGCTTTGGAAGTTATACTTTGATGCCCAAAACAATCAATACTGTGAATAAACCATTTGTTGTTGTGGATCTGCCAGCTGCAACAGAAATAACGGTTGCTACACAAAATATGTACCGATTCTTTGATGGTACTGATGATCCTGCTATTGATGATTTTCAAGAAGACACTACTACACCGGTTAGGTTTGCAGAAAGAACAAGTAAAGCCTCGTTGTATTTTAGAACAATCATGAATGCACCGGATATCATCGTATTGACAGAAATTGAAAACTTAACTGCGGTGCAAGCCATCGCTGATAAAATAACAGCAGATGACAATACACTAACTTATTCAGCCTATTTAATTGAAGGGCAAGATTTTGGTGGGATTGATATTGGGTTCTTAGCCAAATCTACAGTCAGCAATATAACAATAACTCAGTTGGGCAAGGATGAAACACTGGCCTTTGAGGCGCCCATGTTGCCTGCTTTACCTAGACCGCTTCATGATAGACCTCCGTTGTTATTAAACGGCCTTGTGACCACGGGCGGTGTATCTCGTGAAATCAATGTGCTGGGTGTACACAATCGATCAAGAAGCGGAATAACAGGTTCTGATCGAGAGCGCATAAGAAACAAACATTTTGAACAGTCAGTCTCTGTGGCCAATATGGTACAAAATTTGCAATCTCCAACCGCGGCTCTGGTTGTGATAGGCGATTTTAATGATTTTGAATTTTCTGATGGCTATGCGGATGTGATAGGGGAAATTAAGGGTGATGCAGATCCCATTAAAAATTTATTTTCCAGTAATGGCAATTCAGTGGTTAGCCCAACTTTGATTAATGCTGTGGATACTTTGGCAGCGGATGAAAAATATTCCTTTATATTTAGAGGAACAATACAAGCCCTTGATCATGCTTTACTTAACGACGTGGGACTGGCATATTTATCTAAAACTACTTATGTTAGAGGCAACACAGATGCGCCTGAAAAATTTGAAGACGATTATACACAAACACTTAATATGTCAGACCATGATGGATTAATGATTTATTTGGATTTGAATACGGTTTTAGAAACCATATTTTTAGATGGTTTTGAGCAGTAAAATTTTTTAAACAACGGACACAAGGATTGCCATGTTAAAATTTAGAAGTAAAAAGAAGATCTTTTTTCCTAAGTTTTCTTTGGTGATTTGGTTGTTGACATTGTTGGCGGTTATTTTGGCACTGGTTTATAAGGATAGCGGCCATTTAAATGCCAGATATGCAATAAACCCATCAATGATGGCCGAACAACTGAACCAGTCTTGGTGGCAACTGTATCGTTTATTCAGTGCTTTATTTCTGCATGGTAGTTGGCAACATTGGGCAGGGAATATGTTGGTATTCTTAATTATTGCCCTACCCTTGGAGAAGAAGATTGCTGGATTCTGGTTTCTCTTGATTTATTTTTCATCTGGATTTGTAGCCAATATTGTCAGTATTTATCAGTTGGGTGACTCTGAGCACTTTTTATTGGGAGCAAGCGGTGCTGTTTCAGGTCTGCTGGGTGCATGGTTGTTGTTGTTTCCAAGGCTTAAAATCAGTATTATTATTCCCATAGGTTTGTATTTTCAAAAGGCTCGAATACCCATTGTTTTGATCGCTCTGATTTGGTTAAGCCTACAAATAATTTTACAGTTAACCAGTCATCAGGATTATCCTGTGGTCTGGATGTCACACATTGTTGGATTTATCACTGGTTTTTGTGTTGCATGGCTTTATAGAATCTTTTCAAGATAGAGTCCTTTGCATACTATATGACGAAAGAAAAAACATATGGAATGTTTTTTTACGTTAGCCGCATCGCGATAAATATCAAGGATGATACGCATAAAAAATAGAAGAAATTTGCCAAATTGAGTTGAAAATGACAGTTAGCAGTTAATAGCTGGCTATTAATTAGGTTTTCAGCGAAAAATCGATGAATTTAATCATTTTTTACTCGTCATCATAGTTATGCAAAGGCCTCTAATAGTACAATTGCTCTATGAATGATAGTACCCTTTATAAAGTCGTTTTTTTAAACCGCTCCAAAGTTTATGAACTTTATGCGAGAGAAGTTTATTCCAGTGATATTTACGGTTTTATTTATGTTGCAGATTTGGTTTTTGACCAAAATACAACCATCGTGATTGATCCTGCTGAAGATAAACTCAAAGGTGAATTTGAAAACGTCAATGTATTGCACCTACCGATGCAGAGTGTGATTCGCATTGAAGAAGTCAAGAAGAAAATGTCTTGTAAAATTCGTGATATTAAAAAAGGTGAAAATATTACACAATTCCCTCCGATGCCGAATCAATCTAAATGAACCAAGAGCATATCTTAATTGTTGATGATGAGCCTGATATTAGAAACCTTATATCGGAAATATTAACCGATGAAGGCTATTCAGTAACTACTGCTGCCAATGGACAAGAAGCCAATCAACAATTGTCACGAAAACAGCCGAATTTAATACTGTTGGATATATGGATGCCTGATATTGATGGCATCAGTTTGATGAAAGAATGGAACGAGAAAAACTTGGTAACGGCTCCCATTGTTATGATGTCTGGACATGGTACGGTGGAAACAGCAGTTGAGGCAACCAGATTAGGAGCCAAAGATTTTATTGAAAAGCCACTGTCCTTGGCAAAATTATTGCAGACAGTTTCTGAAACATTGGCCAATTCGGAACAAGCCATAGACAATAAAGATAAACAAAATAACACAATTATTGAACCGATTGGGAGCTCTGAGGCTATCACTCAAGTCCGAGCCACACTTGATAAAGTTTTTAAATCCAGAAACCACGTTATGATTGAGGGTGAACATGGAACGGGAAAATATTCAACAGCCCAGTTAATTCACCACAAAAGGCATGCCCATGACCAACCGTGTGTATTAATGGATGCCCAAACTTTAGATGGAGACTTTAAAGAAATTTTAACTCACTCCAATGGCTACTTTTCTCGTTCAGGGTCGGGCTCTTTAATTATTAATAACGTTGATAGCTTAAATGATGAGCAACAGAAGATTTTACTGTCTTCATTGAAGCACAAACAATTTACTGTATTTAGACAAAATACAGTTCAACCCATATCATTTCAAATCATTGCTATTAGCCAGCTTAATATTAATCAACAAATTGCCAAAAATGCATTTTCACCAGAGCTGTATGACTTATTAGCGGAAGTAAAGGTAACTGTTCCAAGCTTGCAACAAAGACAACAAGATATTCCTGAGTTGATTACTTATTTCGTTAATACTTTGCCAGACACTGAGCAAACGCCCTATCGAAAAATGTCGTTTGCAGCACAAAACAGGTTAAGAAATCAGCAGTGGAAAAACAACATCCAAGGGTTGAAAAATACGGTTAGGCAACTGCAATTGATGGGCGGAGAAGGAGAGATTTCGTTAGAGGAAGTCAATACTCTAATGGAACAGGCAGAGGAAACGAATCAAAAGAGGTCGAACAATTGGACCGACTTGCCATTAAGAGAAGCCAGAGAAGCTTTTGAAAAAGAATATTTGATTCATCAGCTCAAAGCTGTTGATGGCAGAGTAGGTGAATTGGCCAAAGTTGCAGGAATGGAAAGAACGCATTTGTACCGCAAACTTAGGGCGTTGAATATTAATCCGAAAGATGTGATGAAACCATGAAAATTTTAGTTTTAGGTGCAGGGCAAGTTGGCGCATCAATTGCAGAACATTTGTCAAAAGAAAGAAACGATATAACCATTGTTGATACCGATTTAGAAAAATTAATGGATATGCAAAATCGCCTTGATTTACGAGCGGTACACGGCAATGCATCGCATCCTGGAGTGCTTACTCGGGCAGGAGCTGGAGATGCAGATATGGTAGTCGCATTAACCAATAGCGATGAAATCAATATGGTTGCTTGTCAAGTGTGCCACAGTATTTTTCATACCCCACTAAAAATTGCCAGAGTTCGACAATCAGAATACTTGGATTATCCTGATTTATTTAACTCAGATCATATGCCCATTGATGTATTTATATCACCCGAAAGGTTGGTTACAGAACACATTCGCCGATTGATTGATTATCCAGGAGCCTTACAAGTGATGGATTTTGCCCATGGTTTGGCACAATTAGTAGCAATTATTGCAGACAGTGAAGGCCCTTTGATTGGACATCAATTGCGTGAAATCCACAATTACATGCCCGAAGGTGTTGATGCCCGTGTAGCAGCAATTTTTAGGGACAATAAACCGATATCCCCTGATGGAGATACGGTAATAAAAATAAATGATATGGTGTTCTTTTTTGCAGCCAAAAAAGACATAAAAGCAGTGATGAAGACTTTGCGTCATACAGATAGACCCGTAAAAAAAGTCATTCTAGCAGGCGGAGGCAATATTGGCTTTGCGTTGGCAAAAATGTTAGAGCAAGACCATTCTATTAAAGTCATAGAGGGCAACAAAAAACGTTCAAGATTTATCGCTGAAGAATTAACCAAGGCCTTGGTAATCAAAGGGGATTGCACCTCTGAAGAAATTTTATTTGAAGAAAATATAGACCAATGTGATATTTTTTGCGCAGTCACCAACGATGACCAAACCAATTTATTGGCAGCCCTTATGGCAAAAAAAATGGGGGCAGATAAAGTTCTTACCTTAATCAGCCGCCACAACTACGCACAACTATTGGAACGTGACCAAATTGATATCGCTATATCCCCACAGCACATAACCATTGGTGGATTGTTGGTACATGTGCGCAAAGGGAATATGGCAAGGATTCACTCTCTAAGAAATGGCGCAGCAGAAGCCATCGAAGTGGTGGTGCACGGCGATACAACCACTTCAAAAGTCATAGGAAAACAACTCAAAGACATCAACTTGCCACCAGGCACCACAATAGGCGGTATCATTCGTGGCAAAAAAGTCATCATTGCTCATCGAGATGTATTGGTTGAACACGAGGACCATATTATTTTATTTGTAGCCGATAAGCGCAACATTAATGATGTAGAGAGGTTGTTCCACGTTTCTCCAACATTCATGTAATTTCTATAATGAATTCCTTTTTCTAGCGTTAAAAATTATCATTGATGTTTGTACAGATTCCTAGGTTAATAAAAGTCTCTTCTATTCGTAAATATCTGGTGGTAGAATATAGGGGCAATAAGTATAGGAATGCAATGAATAAAATTCGACAACACGGTGAAGAAAACTTAGATAAATTACTGAGAGACATGTCGCCAGAGTTGATGGTGGGTGATTTTGTGTTTTGTTCTTTCGAGAAAGCTCAGTACGGAGATCACTCTGAGCTAGAACCTATTGCAGTTGTGAGTGAAAGTGAAGGGTTGACACTGGTTATCAAAAGATCAAAAGCTGATCAGTACCATCATAAGTATCATTCTGTTTTTAAGGGCATTACATTAAATGTCCATTCAAGTTTAGATGCTGTTGGATTAACAGCAGCGTTTTCAAGTAGACTCGCAGAACATGGGATAAGTGCAAATGTGATTGCAGGGTATTATCACGATCACATATTCGTTCGTGGTGAGCATGCAGAAAGAGCCATTAAAGCCATGAATGGACTTACTGGATAACAGGCGCAAGAATTGTCATCGATTTGTGCTAGAATACTCTTTTATCAACACTTTGCCAATTGCCTGTTGTTGTTGATTGGCAAATTTATCAGAAAATTTCTGGAAATTATTATTAGTCTGAATGACACAATTAGTTCTGATATAACAATATGACAAGCAAACCATGAAGGAATTTCCATTGATCAATTGTTCTAACTTGAGTCTTGCGTGAAAAATAGTTCTAGAAGATTTACATTGATGTTATGTGATTTAAAATATTATTCTATTGTGGTGTTTATTTCTCTGAGTAACTTGGCACATTCACAAATATACAAATGTATGGGTGATGCAGGTGAAGTAAAATATCAGAGCAAAGAATGTGGCATTAATGAAAGATCTAAGATTATGACCATTAAACAGGAACCAAAATCTGTTGTTAAAACTGAACCCACCTTAAAACATGTTTCAAAAAATGCACCCTTGGATGAATATAAAAATTCTCCTGAAAGGGCAATGAAAAAAAGATTAAAAGAACAAAAGAAACAGAAGTGTCGTGTGTTAAAGAGGCAATTTAAGAGAGAAGAAAAAAAGGTTTATGGGCGTTGTAAAAAAAATAGAGAAATATATTGTCACTTGTCAGCGGTAGGTATAGTGCAGAATGAACGCAGAAGAGCGGCCTTTCATATGTCTCGTACAGGCTTGGGAGGATCGGGAAGAAATTCTACGAACTCTCCTGTAGAAAGACTTCATAAGCAGCTAAATAGAAATGGTTGTAGATAATTGGAAAATCATGAAAAGACTTAATTTGATAACATTGGTAATAATGGTATTGTTTACAGGCTATGTCAATGCTCAGAAAATCCACAAATGGAAAGATGAGAATGGAACAATACATTACAGTAAAAACCCACCTCCAGAACAGTTCAAGAATGAAACGCTGAAACTTCAGAAACAACGCAAAGGCGATGCGGCTTGTTGCTCTGCATTACGAAGAGTCATTAATTCAATGTTAGGACGGACTTCAATATCGCGCACCAAAGAGTACCAATTATTAGTTAACAGTAAAGATTTCAATGCCACAGAGCTGAACAATTTTGTGTCATCACGAGTTAGGTCAAACTTGAGAAACAGTGCCATTAGTCAATCAGGTTATGACAGCTGTATGAATGCAGGGTTTAACTTTTGTAGGGTTCCGTTAGACAGTTTTGATCAGGTATCACCAGACAGTAATAAACACCAGTCATGGAGTGGCAGTGGATTTTATGTGTCACCAGAGGGACATATTGTTACCAATGAACATGTGGTTAGGTCCTGTAAGAAAATTGTGATACAACCACAAAAGATTGAGGCGAAAATTATATCAAAAGACTCTAAATATGATTTGGCTTTACTTAAAGTTGATTCAAATTCATCCAATGTTGCAACTTTCCGGAATGAACCTGTTGTACTGGGAGAAGAAATTATAACAGCGGGATTTCCTTATAAAGATATATTGTCATCCAGCATAAAGATTACAACTGGAATTGTTGGGTCCTTGGCAGGCATTCGAAATGACCAAAAAGTGATGCAAATCACAGCGCCCATCCAACCAGGAAATAGTGGTGGTCCGTTAATCGATTCCTATGGGAATATAATTGGAGTCATAGTCAGTAAACTAGACTCAGAATTCATGATAAAATTATACAAGGATATTCCACAAAATGTCAATTTTGCGATTAAGGGCAGTCATGTAAAGGATTTTTTAACCAGAAAGGGCATTAGATTTAATCAATCCAACCACAAACAAAAACAAGATGTAACTACCATTAGTCAATTAGCTCAAAATTATACGGTTGAAATCAATTGTATCAATTGATGTGAGTTTAGTATAAATATATCATGTGTCTGTTACTTGCAGCATCACTTGATATTGGTACAAGAATGGTTAAACTACTTAGCAATAATATTGAATTTTGCATGATTAATTCATCTCATTAGATTTTTTATAACATGATTTTGGTTCGATTTTCTTAGTAAAATAATCATTCAAAACTATCGTTAAAAACGGTATCATTTGCCAGTTTAAAAATTTCCAATTCTGTCAACACATGATTATAAATTCGCACATCGTCAACCTGTCCGTTGAAAAAAAAGCGTGTAGGGGAACCAGTTTCACCAGATGAGCCTATTAACAAATCCTTTGAACTGTTATTTATTGATATCGGAACAGTTGTACTAGTAGAAACCAAATTACCATTGAGATATAACTTAATTTCAGCACCATCGAATGTTCCTGCAATATGGGAGAATGAATTTAGCGGGGCAAGTGCGCAACAGGTTCCATATAAAGCAATACCATCACTTAAACGAAATGTTACCGAATCAACACTCCATAATAATGCATAGGATTGACCAGTTACAGATCCAATACTATCACCTTTCCAAAGGATACCTGTAGTACCATCTGCAGCTCCACTGTTCTCAGGCCTAATCCATGTCGCAATCGAAAGCGGGAAGTCGATGTCCAAAACTGGGCCGTCAACAACTTGTACATAACTATTAGCGCCATTAAAATCAAAGGCTTGCCCTAATTTGCCATCAACATAATTGACATTATGAATAATGCCATCGTTCAAACCCGCTGAATCCATGGCATTGTTTTCGGCTTGATAATGAGTAACCAATGCAGCCTCACTCAAATATGATGCTGTACTAAAAACAATAATTATAACAATTTCTAAACATCTTTTTTTCATTACATAATCTCTTATTGACACAATTATATTTAATTTCAGATACTTTCAGACAACAAATAACCAGCAACATTGTTTGAACAAGTTCTAGAAAAAAACAGTATTACAAGAAGTATCACAATTATAGCACCCCCCTGTTCGACATGTACTGCTAATTGTTATGGAAGGATTTTTTGGCAGATGAACAAGTTAGTATAAATGAGTCTTTTCGCACCATTTAACTGATTAAGTTTAACGGTTCCTGCGCCAATTTCACTTGTTCATATTGCGTTGGCTGCTATTTCAGATGAGCCCACAGTATTCGTTGCAATTTGATTGAATCCCACACTGTTACTGGCCAAATCTACACTGGTGATTGAACCGTTTAGAATCTCTATTCCTGTCACTGCATCTGCTCCCACAAACTGGGCATGGATAGCATAAGGGGTTGAGGTTATTTGTTTTCGTGGCAACAGTTGTTGAAATCCAGTACCACTGCTGTTTTTCACAGAGATATCTAGCCAAATATTTTTACCTATAAAAGCCATGTCACCAAAATCTAAAGCGGTAGTGAAAATACCATTTATAACACCTACTGAATTAATGACTAAATCCGTGTCCACTTGTAAACCAACACTGGTATCATCATAAAGTTTGAAAGTAAAATAAAAATCGCCGTTGGCCAGTGCATTGTCGAATTGCAACTCGCCTTGGTAAGTAAATTCACTGCCCTATGGGGCTTGTGCAAAAGTTGGTTGGTTGAGGAAAAAGAAAATTACTATTGCCATTAAATATTTCATGTTATTACTCCTATTATTTTAATTTTCAAATCCGTCTCTAAATAGCAATTGAATGCCATTAAATTCAAAAGCACCTAAGTCTCGGATTGTCGTGGGTGATAGGCCTCTTTGGTCTGTTAGTGTTCCATCTATTGCTTTATCAATAGCTTGGCTGCCAGTTAATAAGGCATGGGTTTTTGTCAAACCGCCATTGTCAATTAATGTTCCAATGCTTGTAGGATTTAATAACGAGGAAATTAAATCAGAGCAGCCACTGTATATAGGTTCAAGGTTTGAAATATTGTTGTCACCAATTGTGCTGCTAGTATTTGTCACATCGCAGTCATCTGGAGAATTAGACACAAACAAGGTGTTTTTTAGATACATTGAATTTACAGAGCCATAAATGGCTCCTCCAGCATCTGCTGAATTGCCATAAAATGTTGAATTCAATATAGCACCAAATACAGCTCTGTCATAAATAGCACCACCAAGAACAGCATTGTTTGCAGAAAATGTGCTGTTTAAGACTCTCACAATATCGCCACTGTTGTTATAGATGGCACCACCTTGAAATGCTGAATTATTTTCAAAGGTTGAACTAAGAATAGAGTAAATTACATTAATATTAAGAATAGCACCACCTATTATGGTTGTAGCTGTGTTTCCTGTGAAACTGCTGTCTTCAATGGTTATAATGGTTCCAGAGTTGAATATTGCTCCAGCACTGGTTGCAATATTATTCAATAAATGGGTGTTTTCAAGTGTGAGTTCTCCCGTATTATATATCCCACCTGCTGTACTGCCATCGACGCAACCATTACTGATAGATATGTTTTTTAGAATTAATTTAGAATTAGAATTTGTATATAAAATTCTAAATTCCCCAGCGTCAGAGGCTTCATTTATTGTACACGGCAGAACTATATTACGTTGTAATACATAGCCATTTCCTTCAATAGTAATGATTGAATCAATCGCTGGTGTGCCTGTTAGATTGCTAATTTCAGAGTCTAAAATAACATCATTCATCACAACAATGGTGTCATCACCATCACCCGCAGAACAATCAATGTATGTCACAGCATCATCGTTGGCATTAATTATGGCTTCGGAAATACTGCACAAACCATCATCTACCATATTCCCATCATTTCCATCAACTTCTATATTAACTGCCATTAAGTCAGTTGTTTGAATGACTAAAGAGAAACACAAGACTAAATACTTCATTTTATTTCAACTCCTAAAGTAAACCAACTTTTCAAACTGTTGTTAAACAAAGCATCAGGACGATAGATCCAATAAGAGGAGTTTAAAGGTGGTTTTTTTATACATGGTGTTAACCGTTTCTATATTCCTATTTAGTATAGGCGATGATTGGCGAAATGGATTCGGACAAAATTAGGCAAAATTAGGCAATAGATAAAATGAGTCAGGATTTATTTAATTCGTTCAACCAATTCTCATCTGCTTGTTGCCACCATTGATTGGCTTGTTTTTTTAATTGTTGTATGAGCGCGAGTGCTTTTTGCGAATTGCCAGACAACTGTTCATACAAGGCTTTGATTTTAAGAAAAGGGTAAGCCGGAGGATTGAGTTCTTCAATTTCATTGAGTAGCATTAGGATAGAATCAGGAATGTGTTTGCTGGCAAAAGCCAGTTTTAAATACTGGTTATTTACATAAATTAATTTTAACATTTGCCCATGCTTTCGGTATTGACTGATGCTATTCTGGAACAAACCATCGGCTTTTCCCCACTGTTGATTGTTGGCCAGTATCTTTGCAGCAAGATAGTTTTGATTGGCTATATCTGTAAGGCTTTCTCGAATCTTGGGGATGTCATTCTCACTTAAGTTTTCAGGGTGGACAGCCAGTTGATATTCGTATTTTAACACCAAAGCATCTTGGGCTAAGACAGGATTGTCCATAGCTGAGACTTCAATGTTTAATTTTTCTAGGAAAGAAAGTGTCTGGGGATAATTATTTGTATACAGAAAATAGGTAAACTCTGATTTTAAGTACTCGGCTTTTAATGCAGCCGTGTCGACGTTAACAAGTTTGCTTTTAAAGTCATTCAATTGAATTCTGGCTTGATCAAATTGCCCATAAAGCAGGTTAATATTAATCAGAGATTTAAGTGCAAACAGTTCATTGACCGTATCGTTCTTATTGCGTGTATATTCTAGAACTTGCTGGTAGGCATCTTGGGCCTTTTGAAGTTTTGCATTGTTAAATAAGATATCTGCCCACACATTTAATGCCACATAGGTATAATTTTCATTGCCTGCGGCCTTAAATGTTTTATAAGAAAGTTCAGCGTAATTGAGTGCTTTTTCAACATCAAACAGATTGTTGCTGTAGATATTGCTCAAAGAACTGTATATTGCAGCCAGCTGAGTTCTTTGACGTTCTTTATCAACGTACAGTAGAGCTTCTTCCAAATTGGCGCGGGCATTCTCGGTCTGTTTAATGTCAGCAAACATATAGGATTGATTGACCAATGCCGTGACCAGAAATATTGGATCATTGAATCGTCTTGCATATTTTAATGCCTGCGAGTAGGCGCTGACTGATTGATTTAATTGACCCAGACGATAATAACACCCTGCACGGGTATTATTGACCAAAAAAGCCAAACGATTAGATGCCTTAGATAAATCAATGCGATTTAAAATTTCAATGGCTTCATTAATTTTCCCGCTGTTTCTTTTCATAACAGCAATGGCATTCCAAGCAATCCAAAACTCAGCATCTTGAGCAACCGCCAGTTGAAATTTTTCTAACGCTTGAACTTCTTGGTTCTGTAAAACCAAACGAACGCCAGCAATATAATCATCGAAGGCTTTTTCTGATTTGGTGATATTGTTGCCCTCAAGGGTAGTACTCAGTTGCAATTGTTGGATTACCCAGTTGGTAACCTGATTGACCAATTGGTATAGGTTACTGGATTCAAAAATTTGCATCGGTACCATATTATTGCTTTTGCGTAAATAGACATGGGCTTTTATGCCTTCACCGTGATCTTGTAAGCGCATGTTCAATACATAATCATAACCCAAATCTTGAATCAAGGTGGTGGAATTCTGTTTAAAATTTTGACCGATATTCTTGGCTTTTTCCAATTTGGTATTCAAGAAATCACTCATCAACAATTGCGACTGCATGACCTGTGCCAATGCTTTGGGATTAATACTATTGCTGTTCTGGTTCGACTCATCTTGATAGACAATAGCCAAGCGTTCAATTTTCTTGTTAAGCTTTTGATTGCTTGTTTTTATCGAATAAACTTGATAAATAATAAAAGCCAAAATCAAAGCCAAAATCAAAGCCAGTAATAGCCAAAAATAGGTCTGTTCCTTTGTCTTATCATTAATTTCTGGAATTTCTGTGTTTGTTCTTTTGGATGGTAGGGAAGTGACATCGAGTACAAATATAAAACCTTGACCGTGAACTGTTTGTATCAATTCTTCATCGGATATTTGGCTTAACAAATCTTCCTTGAGACGGGTGACTTGTTTATAAACTGTGGCATCAGAAACCACCCGCCCATTCCAAACATTCTCCATTAATTCATTACGGTTGATAATTGTATTGGAATGTTTGGCAAAATAAACCAATAAGTCGAAATTTGATGTCGAAGCTTTCAGCCGTGTACCACCGTTAAAAATACTGCGCTTTTCAGTATCAATAACAGTGTTTAGAAAATATATCACAGCAACTCCTTCTTAGGTCCCTTACATTCTAGCAAAAAAAAGAGCAAAAGAGAATTATGCTTGTCTTTGTCTAACCGCTTCAAACAAAACAATACCCGTAGCCACAGAAACATTGAGGCTTTGTACCGTGCCAAACATGGGGATATGAATAAGAAAATCACAGTGTTTCTTCACCAAAGGACGGATGCCTTTGCCTTCATTACCAAGTACTATAGCAACGGAACCTTTTAAGTCAGCTTGATATATGCTGGTAGAATTATCCGCCAAATCAGTGCCTGAAATCCACACGCCATTGTCTTTAAGTATTTCCAAAGCTTTAACAATATTGGTTACTTGGTAAATTTTCAAACTATCAGCAGCACCCGCGGCTGTTTTTTTGGCAACAGGAGTTAGCCCTGCTGATTTGTGTTTGGAGAAAATTACCATATCAACACCTGCTGCATCGGCACTGCGTAAACAGGCACCCAAATTTCTTGGGTCTTCGATATTGTCTAACACTAAGATAAAAGGTGTTTCAATCTTCTTGATATCATTTTTTAAATCACTTTCATCAGGCAATTTGGGCACCTTGATTAATGCGATAATACCTTGGTGGCGTTCTTTGCAATGTCTATTTAAGTTTGTTATGGGTTCGGCTGTTATTCTCAACCCCAATTGTTTGGCTGTTGCAACTATGCCATCTAAACGATGGTTAGTATTATTTTTGGCGATGATGATTTGTACAATATTTTCTGGGTTACGCAATATGGCACTGTCTAGGGCGTGGATGCCAAATATCCATTCTGTCTGGTTTTTATTCATAAGATTTTAATTGATTTTGCAAGTTCATTAATGCTTGTTGGTATCGGTTTTTAAGTAAGGGTTGTTTTGTTAATACAGTGATAAACATGGTTTGCGCTTTTGTTAATAGCTTTATAATTTGTTGAGTATCAAATTTCAAGAATTTAGTTTCAAGTACCATCAATTGTGCACGTAATGCCAACAATTGGTGATGATTGGGGTATTTTATTAAACCAATATCCAAAATTGACATATCTTCAACCCAACGGTTTGGGTCAAATTGGCTGTTCTCAAATGTCCATGTGTGTTCAAGTTTAAATAAGGTGGCTATTTGAGTTAGACATCCAAATTCATCAATTGGGCTTTTTAGGCAAGCCATATTAAAAGTCCTGCTGGACGCAAAATAGCGGTCGGGATTTTTCTTGTTTACAATTTGATCTTGAGCGAGCATGTTGTAATAATAACCATAATGGCTAGAGAGGTTTACGTCTTTTGAAACAAATTGTTTTACCTTATCTAATTTTTCACCAATACTTTTTAGTTGTTGTGTTTGGGTTTGGTGGTGGTCTAAGAAATAAGTCACTCCTGAGAGCATTGCACTGATTTGGTTGTATTGCAGTACCCACCGATTGGGTTGGTCTTGAATAATATTTTTGAATGCAAGTAAAGCATCGGATAAATGGGGTTCTGGGTTTTTGTTTTGAAAAACCAAGTAATCGGCATATGTCCATTCTGCATACATTTTAGAATGTTGTACTTTGATGTTGTTTGGCCATTTTTTTTGCATGGCTTGCGCAATTTTTCTGGCATGAGACAGTTGTTGGTCGGCATTTAAGCTATTTTGATAACGGTAGTAACCATGGTCAGTTAATATCCTAACAATATTAACTGAAAGCAAAATAGAGGCATCTGCATGATCTAATAATCCCAATAATATTTGGGTCGAATGTTGGTAACTTTCATCAGCCAAGTGATTAAATGGGCGAATAGATGTAGCCAAGTTAAATAGGGCAAAAGCATACTCTGTTTGTATTAAATAATCTTGTGGCTTTAAATTGGCCGCTGCCTGATGGTAGTTAATGGCTGTTTTTAGCTCCTCAATACCATCTTGGTTACTGTCTCTTTTCCAGCGGCCTTTAATTCGATTGATTTGCCCTAACATCAGGTTTACTTGGGGTTGCATAATAATATCAGTATTGTTATGTAACAAAGATTCAGCAATCAATGTGCTGGTATTGGGGTTGTGCCCTTGTTGTAATTGTGTTTTGGCAGACTAATGTATGCGTTACTGGCTGTAAAAATACTGGTGTTGGCAGTAGGCAAAGCCCGGATCAAATCATCACAACCGTTTAAAACCAAAACAGATTGCTCGGTACCAATATCAATTTCATCAATATAGTACTCGGCCTGTATTTGACATTTACTGGTCAAAACCTGTGGATGTGTTCTGGCAATTTGACTGGCTTCATCTATGATTGAATAGGCCAATTTCACCCACTTCCTAGCACGGTCATTTTCTCCTAGAGTATTGAATTTTTTTGCCTCCACAAACAATATGTGGCTTGCCAACAACATCCTTGGAATGGGCCAAATTTCATTTTTATCACTTTCATCCAACAGCATTAGTGCACCAGGGGTATCACCTTGCAAATATAACAACATGCTTTGGTATATATGGTTATTTTGATTTTTGTCTATTTGTTTGTTTTTGAATAAATCTTGAGCGGGTACTAAATATTTTTCACTTAACTGTTTGGTTTTGTAGATTCTGGTTTTTATTTCTGAATATTGGTTAGCAATTTGCACCTCTTGCTGGTATAGGTTTAGGTAATTGTTTGCCAGCAACAGCACTACTTCATTGTCATTAGCGATAAAATTATTGGCCGAAGTTAAGATATCTTGAGCAATTTGATAATCACCAAAACCAATTGCTGTTTGTGCTACTACGGCAGCCAAAAACTGCTTTTGTTGATCGTTTTCATTCTGATAACGCTGCAACATATCTTGGTATTGGATTTTTAAAGAATCCATTTCTGGCTGAATATTGTTGATTGGTTTTAAATAGAGCAGGCGAGTGGAGTTTTTGATTTTGTCTGCAATGTCCCAATAATATTGACTTGCTTTGGTTTGTGCTAAGGCCTTTTGATATAGCTGGTTTTTCTGGATGAAACTGTAAGTGCTCAAGCCAACAATTATGGCAAGCATGAGTGATACAAGACTATTGAGTATGGGTTTTTGCCTAAATTTTTTGCCCCACTGTTGTCGTAAGCTCAGTGGCCTCGTTGACACGGGTTCTTGATTGATGTATAAACGCAAATCATCTGCCAGCAATTGCATGCTTTGGTATCGGTCATTGGGCTGTACTTGAGTGCATTTAGTAACGATGGACTGTATATCTGCATCAGGGGCATGTAAAAGGATGCCAAGTAATTTACCTGTAGAGTAAATGTCACTGTGATGACCAATTGGATGGTTGATATTTCCCAATTGTTCAGGAGAGGCAAAGGCGGGTGTAGCATATATATTTTCGTTGTTTCTGTCTTGTTGTGAATGATCAAAAGAGATACCAAAATCTATCAACATGGGTTGTATGGTATTGTTGTGTTTTTGTACAATAATATTTTCAGGCTTGATATCCAAATGAAATATGTTTTGTTTGTGAACATAACTTAGGGCATGCACAAGACTCATTACATTGTTAACAATCTGTAGGTTTGATGGCTTGTTTTTCCTCACAAATTCATCAATTTGCAAGCCCTTAATATAGGCAAGCACCATCCAAGGCTCGTTTTTTTGGTTAAATCCAGCATCAATTATATTGACAATATTGGGGTGCAGTAAGCTGGCCAATATCTGCACTTCTTTTAAAAAAGCAGCTCTTTCATCTTCACTTGAAAATTTCTGTTTAAGAACTTTAAGGAGAACTGTTTTATGATACGCACCATCTATCCGATTGGCAAAGTATACGTCACTTTGGCCACCAGATTTGAATAAGTCACCAATCTCATATTTAGCTGAACTGTGTTGATCATCAGGTTTGTCGCTGTTAAAAGCATCATCAATTAAAGCATCTGATCCATCAAAAATAGAATCTGATATTAAATTAATATCAACGGTGTCAGGCTTGTTTATTGTGGCATTAAATAATTGAATAATCTCTTGTTCATCCATATCAGGATTATCATCGAACAATTTATTCAATAAATCAAAGTTGTTGGATTGGTTGTTGTCTTCAGAAGTCATATCAAATAGTTTGTAGGCGATTTTCCCCACCAATAGGCTCAATCATAATCAGAAGTTTCAGTAAAGTCACACGATTTTACATTTTAGGCTTAACTTGGCGTGTATTGAATTAATTATTTTTGCAGAGTCATTGAGAAAAGATCAAAAACAAATTTACTTAGAAGGCAATGAAGATTTTAAACCCTCTTTGTTCCCATTGAGAAAAAACTACTTAAAAAATAATAACAGGCCGAAATCATGATAAAATAAGTATTTGAATAATGAAAGTAACTATAATTAGGCGATGGTTTTCGGTGGTAAAAAGTATTATCAGGACAACATGCATCCTTTAAATTGTTTTGTATTCTATTCAGTGTTGCAAATTTACAGAGAATATTAATAAATAACCTATCATTATGATTTCTAAAATAAATAAAATACTCAATGGTTTTTTCTGTCAAACATTGCGCCATGAATTTCAAACAAACTTAGACGATACTCGTCGTGAATATACATCCTTTTCTAAGCCGATGTTGTTTGGAGTGCCCATTGTTTTTGGGATCAATATATCACTACATGAAGCCTCTTTATATGACTGGATATTGTATACCCAACTTGGTTATTCATTACTATTAAGCATTTTTATACATTTCAAAGCTGATTCACTTCCTATTTGGGTGATGATTCTGCATCTGCCATTATTTATTCTTAATTTGATTTTTGCAGAGACTATACTCTATGAACAATATTTGGCTTACCCCAGTTTTATGGTTCCATTATTCTTTATCGTTAGTTTCTACTTCCATACTTTAAAATTTTCTATATCATTGATGGTGCTGTCCTTTGGGTTACTCGCTTTAATATTCTATATAAGAGATGTTGAAAATTCTCTTATATTGTGGAATCTTTATTTTGGCTCAACTGTTATTACCGGCCTTGCCATACGAGAGATAACTTCTCGAATTTTGTATGCCTCAAATACAGATTCTTTAACTGGGCTTTATTCCCGAAGATATGCAGAGCAATATTTAACCAAGCAAGTCCATCTTTCAAATAGACATTCCCTTACACTTTCATTGATTTATGTAGATGTAGATGATTTTAAGACCATCAATGATAGCAAAGGACATATACAAGGCGATGAAGTATTGCGCAATGTTGCTAACTCACTTCGACAAGCAAGTAGAGACAGTGATATCATTTCACGATGGGGAGGTGATGAATTTGTTATTGTTTTGCCCTTAACCAATAAGATCGAAGCCCAAAACTATATTCAAAGGTTGGTTAACAATCTACAGAGTGTTGAGGTTTCTTGCGGCCTTGTTGAATTGAGAAAGAATGAGGGATTGGACGACTTCTTAGCCAGAGCAGATCAATCCATGTACGAAGATAAAAACAGTAAAAAACGCACCGCAAAAATTTAACCTGAATTCAGTCAGTGGGTGCATGTATTATTGATTTATTAACGAATTATTCAGGTACTCACTACAAATAATCTAAAGGACTAAAACGATTCTGTTGGCTCAGTTCTTTAACCACATGGGTGTAAATCATGGTGGTTTCCAGACGTTTGTGACCCAAGAGTTCTTGAATAGTGCGTATATCAATGCCCGCTTGCAATAGATGCGTAGCATAAGAATGTCTAAAAGTATGAGCTGTCACTTTTTTATTGATTTTTGATTTTAGTACCGCCTTTTTTAGGTTTCTGCTAAAGGTGCTTTCCAAAACATGGTGTCGTCTAATGGTGCCCGACTTGGGGTCTTTAGACACTTTGGCCATGGGAAATAAATACTGCCATTTAAACTCTTTATCAGCACTCGGGTATTTTCTTGCCAATGCATTTGGCATTTCAACTGTGCCAAATCCATCATCCAAATCCAACTGATGTTGCAATTTATTTTTACAGATCATTTCTTTGTATGTCTTGATTAGTTTTTGTGGCAATGGCAAAGAGCGATCATTCAATGATTTACTGTCCCAGATAATCATGCGATTGTATCCAAAATCAATGTCTTTTATCCGCAATCGCAAAGCTTCAGATAAGCGTAACCCACAACCATAAATGGTCTGAATAATAGCCTTGTAATGGTTATCAGAAAACTGTTCAATAATATGCTTAACTTCTTCGGTGCTCAAAACAGTGGGCAAATGAACACGTTGCTTGGCACGAAGTGCATTGATATTTTGATCAACAAGCGGTAACTCCAAAACCTGATTATACAAAAACATCAAAGCATTAAAAGCCTGATTTTGCGTAGCAGCTGAAACATGGCGATGCGTGACTAAGTGAGTCAAAAATTGTTCAATCTCCTGTTTGCCTAACTTTTCAGGATGGATTTTGTTGTGAAATAAAATGTATTTTTTAATCCAATAAACATAGGTGTTTTCCGTATTTGGACTGTAATGTTTAAACTTTATTTTGGTTCTAACCCGATCGAGTAACTTCATAATGTGCACATGTTCCTTGTTATTTGCGTATATTAATGCATCTGTGCACATATAACACGATAAATGCGTAAATTAATGCACAATTATTGCTCTTTTAATTAGAAAATGACTGTGATATGATAAAAACTATGAAAATTGACGTAATTAAGCGCAAAAATACAACGATATATGGCACCAATGCACATATAATAAGTTGTTA
>JAJRQG010000069.1 GCA_024280395.1 Gammaproteobacteria bacterium
CGTCGCCCTTACAAGGCGAATGTCGGGGGTTCGATCCCCTCAACACCCACCATACACGGAGTGGTAGTTCAGTTGGTTAGAATACCGGCCTGTCACGCCGGTGGTCGCGAGTTCGAGTCTCGTCCACTCCGCCATTATAAAAAGGGTGTCATATTGACACCCTTTTTTTATTTTATAGAAATATAAATGTAATTAAGTAGTTAACTTTATTCAATTATTCAAGAAAAAAATTATGTTAAGAGATATCAAACAACAATCATCTGGTCTAGGGTTTAAGATTATCATGGGCCTCATTATTATTTCATTTGTCTTTTGGGGAGTAGGAAATTCATTGATTTCTTCTTCCAATGACAGTGCGGCAATGGTTAATGGAGAGAAAATCACCATAACAGATTTTAATCAAGCCAATCAAGCACAAAAAAACCGATTAAAAAACCAGTTTGGTGATAATTTGGGCACAGAATATTTTGATTCAGAAAATTTTAAACGTGGCGTATTAAATCAAATTGTAAACTCAGAACTTTTAAAGCAAGAAGCAGAAAAATTTGATTATGCTGTTTCACCACAAACAATTAAAGTATATATAGAATCTTCTTCCGGACTTCAAATCGATGGTAAGTTTAGTAAAGAAGCATATGCCAATTACCTTGCTCAAGTTAATAAATCTGCTGAACTATTACAAAGAGATATCAAAGAAGATATTAAAAGTGCAGCATTGCCCAAATTGGTAACGCAAAGTGCTTTTTCATTAAAATCTGAGATTGAAACACAATATCAATTGTCAAAACAAAAACGTAATTTTGATTTTATTGAAATTTCAAGTAAAGATTACGAAGATCAGGTTGTCATAACTGAAGAGGAAACAAGCAACTATTATAAAGAGTTTGGATCTGATTTTATGACGCAAGAACAAGTGTCTGTAAACTATATAGAGCTCTCTACTACTGATTTATTGGATGATATTCAAGTCACAGATGAAGAGATTATAACCTATTATAATGCTAAGAAAGAAACACTAATGACTGCTGAAAAGAGAAAAGCTTCACACATATTATTGCCAGTTGCAGACAATGCTGAAGATGTTAAAACAGAAATCGTAAAAATCGCCAAAAGAATTGCTGAAGGTGAAGATTTTGCTGAAGTTGCAAAAGAGGTTTCTCAAGATCCAGGATCTGCTAAAGATGGTGGTGATTTGGGGTGGGTTGCCAAAGGTGATATGGTAGAAGCATTTGATGAAAAGCTTTTTTCTATGTCGGCGGGTGAAATTTCTGAGCCAGTACTGTCAAGTTTTGGTTACCATATTATAAAATTAGAAGAAGTGAAATCACCAGAAATACCTACGCTAGAATCTTTAAAAGAAAGTTTAGTGACAGAGTTAAAACAAGATAAAGCAGAAGAATTATTTTTGAATACTGCCGATGAGTTGTCCACATTAATCGTAGACGCGGATAATGTTCTGGAAATTGCATCAGAAGATTCGGGGTTAGAAATAAAAACCACTGAACTGTTTTCAAAGGGTATGGGTCAAGGGATAGCAGCTAATCAAATATTTCAAACTACCGCATTCAGTGATTTAGTAAAGATTGATAACCAAACCAGTGAGATGATAGATTTGGGTGAGAATCACATTGCCTATGTTCATATAAAAGAACATGTTCAGCCGGCTATAAAACCATTAGAAATTGTAAAAGAAAGCATTGTTGCGAAATTAAAAGCAGAAAAAGCATTGGATATGGCCAAACAGAAAACAGATGAGTATATTAAAACCATAAATTCAGCAGACAAAACACTTGCTGATGTTGCCTCTGAATTAAATAAAACAATTATACAAGCCAAGGATGTAGAAAGAGTGGGTTCAGCTCACCCTTTTAATTTGGTGAAAAATGTTTTTGCTTTAAAATTACTCAATGATAATCCAATTACCACTTCAGTAGAGTCGTCAAGTAACTCTATGGCAATTGTCGAGATGAAATCAATACTAACAGCTGATTTAACTGTTTTAACCGATGAAGAAAGTAAGAATATCTCGACACAAATTCAAAGAACTGCCTCAAATAATGAATTATCAAACATTACAAAAAATCTACGAAACAGTGCAAGTATTAATGTTAATGAAAAAATATTTGAAAACAACTTGTAATATCCAAGACATAAAGAGTGAAGAAGCATGTCTTTGCTCTTTGTTTCTATTTTTGTGCTAATGAGAAATATTGGTTCAACATTTCCAACAAGAATCCTCAACGAATTTGATAGATTTTTAAAAATCGTTTCAGTTGAACCTGAACTGCCAACAATTCCAACACCGAAATCCAGTCAAAAAGAAGTCGATATACCCGAATCCGATAAGAAAAATATTCAAGGTTTAATGCGAATTAACCATACCGGTGAAGTATGTGCACAAGCTCTATATTACGGACAAGCACTCTTTGCCAAAGATGAAACTACACATGGACATTTAATAAAAGCAGCAAGTGAAGAACACGATCATTTGTACTGGTGTCAAGAACGTATCAATGACTTAAGTACCCATACCAGTATTTTGAATCCCTTTTGGTATTCTAGTTCGTTTATGCTTGGTGCAACAGCTGCGTTGTTCGGAGATAAAATTAGTTATAGTTTCGTTATAGAGGTAGAAAAACAAGTTGAAGACCATTTACAGGAACACATAGATCAAATTCCTCAAACAGACATAAAGACACATGCTATATTGGCTAAAATGCAAGCTGATGAAATAAGACATGGGCAAGATGCCAGAGATGCAGGTGGTGTAGATTTGCCAACTCCAATAAAAATGATGATGAAAGGTATGTCAAAAATCATGAAATATTTAGTTTATAGGCTTTAAATCAAGAAACAAGTCTCATATTTTGATACTTTTTGTTAAAATATTCAACTATGAGCCAAACCAATCAAATAATTCTTACTTTAAAGAAAGCCCTTAAAGCCAATGGCATCAAGTATATTGATGTAGCCAATTATTTGTATATTTCAGAATCCAGTATCAAACGACAATTCACTCAAGGAGATATATCACTGAGTCGGCTTGAAAAAATTTGTGAATTGATCAATATGGACATTTCAGATTTGTTGGAATTGGTACATTTGGAAAGCATGCAAGTTGAACAATTATCTATTGTGCAAGAACGCAAAATTGTTTCAAATACAAAGCTTATGTTGGTAACGATTTCAGTATTGAATAATTTAACATTTGAACAAATATTTCAGTTGTATAACTTTGATGAAGCCGAGCTGATTAAACTGCTTTTACAATTGGAGAAAATTAATTTGATTCAGTTGAATCCCGATAATAAAATTAAGCCATTGATCAGTAGAACTTTCCAATGGCAAGTTAATGGTCCAATTCAGCGTTATTTTGAAAATCACATTCAAGATGATTTTTTTGATTGTAAATTTAATCATGCTGGAGAGTTGAGAATTGCCATAAATGGCATGATTTCTACAAGTTCTAATCAAATTGTTCACAAAAAAATAAAACAACTGGCAAAAACGTTTAGTGATTTTGCTTATAAAGATCAAAACATCGGATTTGAAAAACGCTATGGAACGACATTGGTCATTGCTATACGCCCATGGGAATTACCTGAATTCAGTATGTATCGCAGAGAAGCCAATAATAAGGTGTTTAGTTAGTGTCTAGTTACGTTATTGGCGATGTACAGGGCTGTTTTGATGAGTTAATGTTGCTGTTAAAAACTATCAAGTTTAGAAAACATAAAGATAAATTAATTTTTTGTGGTGATCTTGTTAATCGTGGTGGTAAGTCATTAAAAGTATTGCGTTGGGTTTATCAGCACAGAAATCAATGCCAAGTAACGTTGGGCAATCATGATTTGAGTTTATTGGCACAATATTATGTGCCCAAATTCAGAAAATCAAGAAACCTTGAATTTAAAAAAATATTCAAAGCCAAGGATTGCGAATTATTGATGAATTGGTTGTGCAGCCAAAAATTATTGTTGAATTTAAAGAAATACAATAGTTTAGTAGTACATGCTGGTATCTATCCCAAATGGACAAAACAAAGAGCAATAAAAGAAGCACAAAGACTAGAGGAAAAATTATTAATGGATAGGGTTAAGTTTTTCAAAAACATGTACGGTGCAAAGCCCAATCATTGGAAGCCATCTCTAAAAGGTAGGGATAGAACAAGGTTTGTCATAAATAGTTTTACCCGAATGCGTTTTTTATACAAAAATCTAGGCTTAAACTTTAAGGCAAAAGGAGGTGTTGAAGACTTTCCCAAGTTGACGCCTTGGTTTCGTATTTCTGAAAGGGTAAAAATTAAACCTTTAATTATTTACGGTCATTGGTCTGCTTTGGGGTTGAATTATCAAGAAAATACTTTGTGTATTGATACTGGTAAAGTATGGAGTGGAAAGTTAACGGCAGTTAAATTAAAGAAATCAGGTTTAAAAGCCAAACATATTTACCAAGTCTAAGGAATTTCCTTTAAAATACAGGCATGAAAGTATTTGCACCAGTTAGTATCGGAAATTTTTCTGTCGGTTTTGACCTTATGGGATTGGCAATAGCTCCTATTAATGGAGAGTTGCTTGGTGATATTGTTACCATCACTTCCGCAGAAAATTATGACTTGATTTGTTCAGGTCCGTATGCGCATGTTTTGCCTCAGGACAAATCTAAAAATTTGGTCACCTCAGCATATAAATTATTTATGCAAAAGATGGCCAGTAAAGGATTGCCTACAACTTCAGTGAGTATGCATTTGGATAAAAGATTGCCTGTTGGCAGTGGATTGGGCTCTAGTTCATCATCGGCAGTAGCTGCGCTGTATGCTTTAAATCAATTTTTTGGAGATGCTTTGAGTATTGATGATTTGTTGTTAATGGCGGGAGAGCTAGAAGGTCTAGTCAGTGGTTCTGTACATTATGACAATGTAGCTCCATGTCTACTTGGAGGGTTACAGTTGATGACGGGGTATGGTTTACAGCCCTGTGTGTCAGTGCCTTTTCCGGAAACATGGCAATTGGTGGTCAGTTATCCAGGAATTGAAATTTCAACCAAGCAAGCACGAAAAATGTTGCCCAAACAAACTGATTTGGCAACAACAATAAAATTTGCTCAAAACTTGTCGGTATTTGTGCATGCACTACACTCTGAAGACAATGATTTGGCAGCCTCTGTTTTGTTTGACGTTATCGCAGAGCCCAAAAGAAAACAATTAATAGAAGGGTTTGACAGTTATAAAGATTATGCCAAAAGTATGGGAGCCTTGGCTTTTGGTATATCAGGCTCTGGATCAACCGTATTTGCTGTGACCAACAATCAAGAAACCTCTAATAAAATACAAAAGTATGCCCTAAATAACTTTTGTCAAGAAGGTGGCTTTAGTCATATTTGCAAAGTAGATAACTTCGGTGTCCGTCAAGTAGAGGATATTATGGAATGATAGTCTTGTTAAATATCGAGATCTATTGTCTTCAAAGGGTAAAAAAAACTTTATTCTTCAACCTTTCTGTCCTTTATGCTAATCTTAAATCCTAACAAAATAATAAAATGAAATTACACAATTTAAAAATTGCTACAGAACAAGTCAACTTTAAACAAGCCGTTATTCAAGGAATAGGGCAAGAGCGCGGTTTGTTTTTCGTTAACCAATTTAAACCTTTAGAAAATCTTGATGAAATTTTAGCAATGGATTTTGTTGAAAGAAGTAGTCATATTATTCATCATTTGATTGACGGAGAACTGCCACTTGAAAAAGTCACTGAAATGGTTAGTAATGCCTTTAATTTTGAGGTGCCAATGGTTGAAGTCACTGAGAATACAGTATGTTTAGAGTTGTTTCATGGACAAACATTGGCCTTTAAAGACTTTGGTGCAAGGTTTATGGCGCAATGTGTCAAAGTTTTCAATGATAAAAAACAAATAACCATTTTGACTGCAACCTCTGGTGATACTGGAGCTGCAGTTGCCCATGCTTTTTATAAAATTGAGGGCATTAAGGTTAAAATACTCTATCCCAAGGGAAAAATTTCAAACCTACAGGAAAAATTGTTCTGTACTTTGGGTGAAAATATTGAAACCTATGCGGTTGAAGGAGATTTTGATGATTGTCAAACCATGGTAAAGGCAGCCTTTGACTCGGAAGAAATTCGCAATAAACACAATTTAACCTCTGCCAATTCTATCAACATTAGTAGGCTGTTAGCACAAGTATGCTACTATTTTGAAGTGGTAAGCAAATATTATGACGATAATTTGGTGGTATCTGTACCCAGCGGAAATTTTGGTAATTTAACAGCAGGGTTGATCGCCAGACAAATCGGTGCACCGATTAAACGGTTTATTGCTGCCACCAATGCCAATGATACAGTTCCTCGTTATTTAATAGAAAACACATGGTCACCCAATAAAACGGTAGAAACGGTGGCTAACGCTATGGATGTCAGTGATCCAAGTAATTGGCCAAGAATTATGTCTTTATTTAACAATGATTTAGATAAATTAAAGCAAGTTATTTCTGCTACTATCAAAACAGATGAGCAGACATTTGAAGCGATGCGTGAACTACAAAAACTGGGTTATATTGCGGAACCACACACGGCCATTGCTTACGCAGGTTTGATTGAATCATTACAAGAGGATGAGCAAGGTGTATTTGTATCAACAGCTCACCCAGCCAAATTTATTGAAACAGTTGAAGAAGTATTAAGTATTGAAATCCCTTTGCCTAAGGCATTATATGATGTTAAGGACAAACACAATTTGTCGGTTGATATTTCAAATGACACTGAATTATTTAATCAGATTTTGTTAAAATAAGGCATTGAAATTTAAACTCTTAGTCATTCTATGTTTAATATCTATCGATGGTTTGGCAGAGGTTTTTTTGTTGAATCAATCTGTATCTGCTTATTCTCAAGATAAGGTAAAAGTTTTTGTAGATGTCAGTGTAAGTTATAAGTTGAATAAAACATCAGTATATGATGAAAATTTAGATGAGTTTTTATCCAATAAGATCAAAAGTTCCGTTGTTTTATTTTGTGGTGAGATTTTGGGGGCTGAGTCATTTCTATTGCCTAGAGCAAAAGAACAATTGTTGCTGTCATTGCAGACTGACCTAGAAATAAATACTAGAGACGTTGGCATTGAAATAAAAACCTTATCCATTGATAACATGACGTTGTCCAAATATGTGATGCAAGCCATTGCAGCAAGAGAAGTACAGGAAAAAGCTGTTGCTAAAAAAATGGCTATAATGAAACAAATGAGATTGCAAGCACAAAAAAATTACCAGAATAAACAAGAGTAAATAAAATTATATCTACAGCCATGACTAATGATACAAGTAAGTTGGTTGTTAACCTGTTAAAATTAAACCATAGAAATTTATTAAGAGAAAAATTATGAGTAACGTAAGACAAATACAACCAAGACAAGAGTTTCCAATCAAAACCATCATCGTGGGTGCAATTGTATTGCTGCTATTGATGTTTGGATCTAAATTATACAAAACTGTCGATGTAGGGCATGTGGCTGTAGCGACATTATTTGGTAAAGTTGTGGACACCCATTATGCTGAGGGATTGCATGTTCCTGTTAATCCTTTATACAATTGGCATGAATTTGATGTACGAGAAAAAACCCACAAAGAACAGGCACAAGTGCCTTCTCAAGATCAATTGCAAACTTCGATTGATGTGAGTGTACAGTATCGCCTGAATGGTGCAAATGTTTCAGCCATGTTACAAACTACAGGAGGCATGAAACAATTGTTAGAAGTTCAGTTAGTACCTAAATTGCGTTCACTTTTACGTGAACAGGGCAAGACCATAAAACGTGCTGAAGATTTCTTTTTAGAAGAAACACAAGACAAACTACAAACAGCTCTTTTAATTGGATTGCAAGAATACCTAGAACCCAAAGGAGTTGTTGTTTCTGCTGTGCTTATTCGTGATATTACTTTGCCCATGTTTATTACCAAAGCTATTGAATCCAAAAAAGAACGTGAACAAGCCGTTGAAAAACAAAAAGCTGAGTTAGAAAGATTTAGAACTGAGCAACAGCAATTGGTGGCACAAGCAGAAGCAGAAAGAAGCGCAGCAGAGCAACTGGCTCAACAGAAAATAATACTAGCAGATGCACAAGCTTATGAAATTAAAAAGATCAATGAAGCCATTGGTAACAATCCTAACTACATAAAGTTAATGAGTTTGGAAGCATTAAAGGCTATATCAAAAGATCCTGCATCTAAAATCTATTTTATGGACAGTAATTCGCCACAGCCTTTGCCATTAATGCACCTGTCTGATAAACCCAATTAATGAAAAAGCTGACAGACTTAAAAGTTCGTTTTGTTGGTGCGGGGAACATGGCCACCAGCCTTATTGGTGGCCTGATAAACAGAGGATTTTTGCCATCCCAAATAACAGCAAGTGATCCGGGAGGGCATCAGAGGCAAATAGTCACTGAGAAATTTGGTGTACAAACCTTCGATGACAATAATGCACACTTCGGTATTCCAGATGTGGTGATAATGGCCGTTAAACCGCAAATTATGAAGCAAGTAGCATTAGACATAGCCAATTCAGTAGCAGAAACCAATGCGTTGGTGATTTCAATCGCTGCAGGGATTAAAATTGAACATCTTGAGCAATGGTTATCAAGTGATACAGCAATTGTAAGAACCATGCCCAATACCCCTGCATTGATTGGTGAAGGAGCTACGGGTTTGTTCGCCAATGAAAACGTCTCAAAAGAGCAAAAACATCTGACCGAAGGAATCATGGATTCTGTGGGTATTTCGCATTGGGTAGATGAAGAATTTAAAATAGATGTGGTCACTGCATTATCTGGTAGTGGGCCAGCTTATTTCTTTTTATTTATGGAATATATGCAGAAAACGGCTGTGGAACTCGGTTTAAAACCTGAAGTAGCCGCCAAATTAGTAGAACAGACGGCTTTAGGTTCTGCCATATTGGCTCAACGAAGTTCTGATGATATCAGCGTTTTGCGTGAAAAAGTTACATCGCCAAATGGAACCACAGAAGCCGCATTGAAATCTTTTGAAGGCAATGGTTTAGAAGATATTATTAAACAAGCATTAAATGCTGCCAATGAACGATCCATTCAATTGTCCAAAGACTTTTCGTGAATATACATCTTGCAATTTATGATAAAAAAAATTCAGGAATAGCCAGCGCTGCACTACATTTAAAAGCAGACAAAGTTATTTTACTGCACAGAAAACAACACGACATAGAAGGCATTAAATCGGTATTAAATAGCAGAGGAATTAAGTGTAAAAGCCAAATGGTTTCATTTGACCCTGCTCAAATCAGAAATATTTTGAAACATATCATTAACAATAATTCAGATGATAGCCTGATTTTTAATGCAAGTTCAGGTTATAGAATGATGGTACTTGTGACCTTAGAATACTTCACCTCTAAAGGCATGAAGGCATTTGTTGTTGATAAATTCACCAATCAACTGCATTGGCTACACCCAAGTGCACAAGATTCAGAAGATATAGAATCAAAACTCAAAATCAGTGAATATATTAAACTGTTTTCATCACAAGTCCTCAAACAAGGACAAACCCTACAAGAACCCAAAAACCGCCAAGATTTGACCCATTGGTTAATCAGTAATATTGAACAATTTGGTAGTTCATTGGCTGCGATGAATCATATTGCGATGCGTGCGGATATGACCTTGCAATACCGGATGGATAACAAATACAAGAAGAAGCCACACTTACAGAAAATTCTCGATAGATTCTCAGAGGTTGGGATTCTTAAAATAAAACACCAAACCATTATTTTTAAAGACGAAGGCAGTCGATTTTATGCCAATGGGGGTTGGTTAGAAAATCATGTATTTAGTATTTTATTTGATATAAAAAAGTCCAGAGAAACAATCAGTGATTTAGCAAAAGGCATGGAAATAGTAAGAGCCAAAGGAACAGTGAAAAATGAAATTGATGTTGTCACTATGGCTAACAACCGCTTACACCTGATTGAATGCAAAACCCGAAAATTCACCAATCGAAATCATGCCAATACCCCAGGTGCAGCAGCAATCTACCGACTTGATACTCTAAAAGATTCATTTGGTGGGAATTCAGGTAAAGCCATGTTGGTAAGCTACCAAAAACTCAGTCGCTATACCGAACAGCGTGCTAA
>JAJRQG010000070.1 GCA_024280395.1 Gammaproteobacteria bacterium
AAAAGTTAAGCCAAAAAGTGCCTCTGGAGTCAAAAAATTAGCCCGAACACCGAACCAAGAAAAACCGAGTGTTAAGTCATTGAAGCATCAGGAAAAACCCAATGTTAGTACGATTGTCGCTATGGGGTTCCCTAATGGCCGAATGTATGATTATAATAATGGTAGGTTTCTTAGTGTAGATCCTTTTATTTCTGGTTCTGGATCTCAATCAATAAACCCATACACTTATATCTTTAATAACCCGCTTTCAGGCAGAGATCCAAGTGGATATATTCCTTGCCGTGAAGGGCCTGCTGAAGAATGTCAAACGCCAAAAGAACGTAAAAAAGATGAGAAAAAAGAAAGACAACAACGACAACGTGAATCAAGAGGTGCCAGAACTGCTTATCAAAATGGTGGTGATTCACAATCTAAAGGTAGCAAGGAACAGGAAAAAGATATTTCTAAACTTGGCAATCATGTAGAAACAGCAACCCCAAATCAACAAGTAGGCTCATTTTTAAATAAATGGGAAGGCATAAATGGTTTTAATTTGGGTGATGGAAATTTCAATCTCTCAGAGGGAACACTTGCAATAAGTACTATAGGTCAAGGGTTATCATTTTTACAATATGCTAAGGAGCCAACAGTATTTATTTGGCAAGGTAAAAATGGACAATGGTATAGAGGTGGCTGGGGTGGAAACGGCGGAGCTGGAGCTCGTAGTTTCGCAATCAAAAGCGGTAAATTTATTGATATGGTAGGTCAAGAAATAGGCAATGTTAGTAAGAAAATATTTATAGTAGGTACAGTTTTGTCAGTTAATCAAGGGTTTGCAAATTTAAGAAATAACCCAAATGCAGGTGTTGTTTCTGCATTTGCAAAGCCTACTGTTGATATTGGATTTGGGTATATAGGGGTTGCTGGAGGTATACCTGGTGCTGTTGGAGCAGGATTGTATTATACGATTGATTTGACTATTGGTGCTGAAAGATTTGGTAATGGAATTTTATATGGTGCTGGCATGGTTGGTAGTGCCGTTAAAGCTAGTTTTGATTCGTTTGGACGTTTAGAGAAAGAACGGATAAAACATGGGCAAAAACCAATATTCTCTGGCCCTAAGTATTAAATTCATGCTTAAATATTTTTTAAAATACTTGATTTATAAGAACTATAATTGGCAAGTTAAAGTTAATTCAAGGAGACCAGAAAAGGCAGCTATATATCCAATTATTCTACCTTTGATGTTGTTGATTTTGAGTGTGCTGTTCTTTTTTTCTTTTGTATTTGGGTTTCACTTATCAGGAGTATTATTTATTACTGCTGTGATTATTATTGTTTTTGTTCTTGAACACTATCTATCTAATTTCATTGAAAGTGTTGGGATGAAAAATATTATTAATGAGTGTTCCAGTAATAATAAGAATCAAGAAATGGTAGGTAGTATTCTTGTAGTATTCTTTACGTTTATTTCTACCATTGTACCGTTCGTAGTGGCAGTATTATTAGTGTATAAAGATATGAAAATTATCTGGTAGATGTATGAGTAAACCTAAACAAATACAATATTGCTCAATTATTTTAGTAGTACTGATTATTTCAAACTTTATAATGCCAGCGGTTAACTATTTTTATTTGCCTGCATACATTTCTAAGTCATCATTTATACTGATAGTTGTAGTTAGTAATATTTTATATGCAATTGTATGTCATTTTATAGTTACAGGCAAAAATTGGGCACGAATTATGTTTACATTTTTTAGAATAATAAGGGGTCAGTACCCTTTAAGGTGAAACCCGTCATTTAATATTAGCAGGGGTCGAGTTGCTTGACTAACAATATACTATTTAATTCTCTCACAACTAAGCCGCTAAATCAGCGGCTTTACTCTTTTATGGCTATTATGCTGTTTCTATTGTTGGATCAACAGGGTCAGAGCAATTGATTTTGCTTTTTAATCTAATTCCCTCACCACAAAGCCGTTAATTTCTAACGGCTTTTGTTTTTTAGTTGCTGATTTTTATTAACCTTTAACAGTATTCACCATCATTCTACTAATGTTCGACCTCTTAACTAGACTATCAATAACCTGAATCAACACCTGTTGATCGGTATCAGGTAGATGACATATTGGGGTCAGTACCCTTTTAGCTAGTTCTCCCAATCCAAAGCCGCTAACTTAGCGGCTTTTTCATTGGAATAACGGGTCAGGTGACTTGTTTAACAATCAAGCTTAATTCCCTCATCACAAAGCCGCTACTACAGCGGCTTTTTTTATTCTCGGACTTTAAGGGGTCGGTACCCTTTTTAAAGTTAAACGGGTGTAGACATAACGGGTCAGGTGACTTGTTTGATAGTCAAAATACAAAGGACAGTCATCTATAAAGAAAACCAATCAAGCCCGAAATCTGTTTTTAGGCTTGATTTTTGCAGGATTATTTGAAGTATTGAGTAGAAATGTAAATTGCTTGGATGGTTTTCTAGGATATTTGAAAATTTGACTTATCTAAAACGTAGTAATCCACCACACTAAAAAAGTGTCATTGAATTTCTTGTGAGTATTGGCTATTCTAAAGCTGGATTAAGTTGAATTCCAGTTCGCCATTTCTTGCTCACAGACTTGCAAAAATCTTTGAGTTGTTGAACTGTTCCAACGG
>JAJRQG010000071.1 GCA_024280395.1 Gammaproteobacteria bacterium
CCAACCTTCCATACATAAGAATTTCCCCATTGAACAACACATGATGTGGCATTGAATGAACCACAATAATCATTGAATGCTTTATAATTCATACGGAGTGCCTTTTTATATTATTAATGTAACATTATAGAATGAATGGGTAAAAAAAGTATTTTAACAAGTCTATTGACATATATCAGCCAGAATAGCATTGCATAATTTTGTTAAGTCAATCGGGCTCAGTTCAATTTCTAGTCCTCTTCGACCTGCACTAACATAGATTGTTACATGATTTGCAGCAGATGAATCTATAACTGTTTTAAGCCTTTTCTTTTGCCCAAGTGGGCTCACACCACCCAACACATAGCCTGAGGAACGTTGCACATCAGCCTTATTAGCCATGAAAGCTTTTTTTGCAGCCAATGCTTTTGCGATAAATTTCATACTGAGCTTTGACGAAACTGGCAATACGCCAACGGCCAATTCCTTGTTATCAAGAATCACCACCAAGGTTTTGAAAACTCTTTGCTCTGGCACGCCCATTTTTTGTGCGGCTTCTAGGCCATAAGACTCACTTGATGCATCATGTGAATATTCATGTACCTTGTGTAAAATTTTATTCTTCTTAACTGTATTGATTCCTGGTGTCATTTCAATCTCATGCTTCAAATAATTATTGGCCTTTTTTAGACTGTGTTTAATGCAGAACTTGTATGTTATATCAGTTTGATTTTTAGTGCAAATTGAAAGTCAGGATGAATACATTTGATGGGATGGCTGTGTTTTTTCGATTTAGATTACTTTAGAAAGGCGAAAGGTTGGTTTTAAAATACGATTTGTTCAATTGACAATGTACAGTTAACAATTAGCAATTAACAATTAAATGATTTTGTCGTGGTTTTTATGACTTAGATTGCGGTAGAAGTGCACCAAGGTTAATTTAAATTAAATACAAATTTATGTATTATAATTGAATGATTTTTTTGTAGATTCCTGCCTTAGCAGGAATGACGTGGAGGGTCTAACATTTAGTCGTGGTTTTTTCGATTTAGATTACTTTAGAAAGGCGAAAGGTTGGTTTTAACAAAATATGAGTTTATGTATTATAAGTGAATGATTTTTTAAGACCAAGATTGAGTCTTTATGAAGTAATATCAATCGAAAAAAAATGGTGCCGGCACGCGGAGTCGAACTGCGGACCTACTGATTACAAGTCAGTTGCTCTACCATCTGAGCTATGCCGGCTTTGAGGTTGTGCAGTATAGAGAAAACAATTATCAAATTCAATAGGTTTTTTGTTTTTTTATCCAAAAATAGGGCTTTGTATCTTTACATAGCTAACCACAATGAATTTACCAGTTACATTCGACATTGTTTGCTACAATATCTGGGTTTATTTCGGTAATGTTTGGCAAGTTCTCTAATTGATCTGATGCGATAGCATAATCCAACCAAAACTCTGGCCATTGTTCCACTTTGATCTGTTTTTCTGCATTAAAACCGCTGCTTATTAGCTCTTGCAAACGTGCATCTGCGTTGATACTGTCTCTATACAACCCTAAGGAAATAGTGTTCTCGTTTTCTCCAACTGTAACCACGTAATAATCTTCTATCGAATTCTCAGAAAGTTTTCTTCCTATGCCCAAAGCTTCTTGTCTAGATTTTAATGCGGGGATATACACCCAATAACCAGCTTCTTGTGTCGAAATCACTTTTCGGGTTCTTATTTTAAGCACATTGTTTTTTAACGCATCAAGAACGGGTTGTATTTCTGATTTTGCATTGAACACACCTACTGAATAACACACTTGATTGAAAGCAACCTCTGAATTCGCCGTTTGTGCTTCTTGTTCTTCCCAAATAGTGTTTTCAACATCTTGTTCACTCAGTAACACCAGTTTTTTTACCCCTGGATCGACCGCTAGAAAACGTTCTTGTTTAGGCATGTTCTGACGTGCATAAATATACAACGCTATGTTCGACAGCAGAGCAAAAAGGAAAAGAAAACGTATAAACAGCATTGGATTAATTGAACCAGAAAACAGCTTGAATGTTAAACTATTTTTTAAATTAGTCAACCTTTAGGTTTGCCTATTAACCTTACTGGATAATACTCACTTCGCCACTGGCCAGTAATTTTCTCTCTCCTTGCGATTCTACCAACAAATATCCTTGTGGATTGATACCAAGGTATTTTGCAGATTTGATTGTTTTATCTTGAAGAACATCAATGGTTTTCCCTGTATAACAATCGTGCTTCTTCCAGATGGACAGTATGTTTTCCAACTTGTTTTGTGAAAACTCATGGAGTATTTGATGAACATTGACAATTAATTTAGACATGAACTGAGAACGGGTAACGCCTTTAAGTTCTAGGTTCATGCATTTTTTATCCACATTGTCTAATATGGATTGTCGAACGTTCCAGTTTAAACCAATGCCAATCACAACAAAGCAGGACTTGTTATTGCCCGAAGCCTCAATTAAGATTCCTGCTACTTTGCCTTTATTGCCAATCACATCATTTGGCCATTTTAAACCAACCCCTTTGCTACCAAATTGTTCAATAGTGTTCAATATCGATACACCAATAGCAATGTTTAACCCTGATATTTCACTTAATCCACAATCAAAGGCATGACTGACGCTCATGGCAACAGACTGGCCAAGGGGTGTTACCCACGTTTTATTTTGCCGACCTTTTCCTTGACTTTGGTAATCACTGATGTAAATGGATGGTATTTTATTGTTGCTTGCTATGTGGTTAGTCGAAGTTGTTGAAAAGCAACAATGAAGAGATTTATCAATATTTTGTAATCTCAAGTTTTCTTGTAAAAAAACACAGTCAATGGCATCTATCGAATGGTTTAATTTGACTTGCTTGCTGTCGCATAACAAACCAAGCCCCATAGACTCTAAAGTCTTTAGGAGCAAAACCATCTCTTGTTTAGATTCACCAAGAACGGACATCAGTTCACTCAGTTCACTGACAGGTTTCGTCAATAACAGTTGGTAAAGCTGGTTTAAACTTTTATGTTCGTGATTAACCATTGTTTGATGTCCATTATTTCATCCGTGGAGACTCCATGTTGTATAGGATAGTTGTGCCAATCAATTTTATAACCGGCTTGTATCAATTTATCGCGACTAGTCTTTCCAAGAGAATAGGGAACAACGGGATCTTGTGTTCCATGGCCCATGAAAACGGGCGTGCCTAAATTCGTTGTAGACTTATTTTCCAACAACAATTGAGGAACTGGCAAATAACTGGACAAGGCAATTATTCCTGCTATTTTTTTATTCAATCGAGTGCTTACGTGTAAGCTCATGGCTCCACCCTGAGAAAATCCAGCCAAAACAATTCGATCATGTTTGAATCCAGCATCAACTTGTTCTTCTATTAATTCGTGAACCAGTTTCTCTGATGCCAAAACACCCTCCACATCAGCTCGAGAGTCAATGTCCATAGATAAAATATCGTACCATGCTCGCATCACCATACCGCCATTGATAGTTACAGGGATTTTTGGCGCATGAGGAAATACAAATTTAATCGACAATCCTGGTATCTGGAATTGCGGAACTACTGGTGCAAAATCGTTGCCATCTGCACCAAGCCCATGCATCCAAATGATGACAATTTCAGGGTTATCTCCCGTTTGCGATACAATTTTTTCTAAACTCATTGATTAACCTCAAATAACTTGTTTGTAGCTTGTGATGCCATGCTAAAAACCAACTTGTATTTATTGGATTCGTTGACATCCGTGATTTTTAGGGCCTTAAATGCATTGGGATAATAACTAAAATCAACCGAATATTCTTCCCATGTGCTTTGCACTTCGTTAATGTGCTTTCGATTTGTTTTTAAACCATTAGATAAGTGCCTAATGATAGTTTGTTTTTCTTTTGCTGCTAAATTATTGTTAATAACCAAATCAACTTGGGCCAATATCCCTCCTATAAAGATGGCTATAGTTTTTGAATTTTGTGTATAGGGCCGGACACACATTAATACTTGATGGCTATTGATTTTAGTGGATTTCTCACAAGTATTGCTTAAAAGAATGGCTTCATTTATTCTATCTTGTAAGCGATAACCCAGTACTGAAAAAGCATGAATACCTACAAGTTTTGTTGTAAAACCATCTGATAGTAGCCAATCACTAACTATTGCGTTATAACTTCTATCCTCGATTACTGTGGATAGCAATTGTGTTTTTTCTTTATCTTTATACAAATCAATGCGCTTAATTACCGTTTGAAAACTTTGTTGGTTTTGATAGTTAGAGACTATCAAGGTCACTTCTGCCCATGTGGACTTTTGTTGTTGAACTTCTGTCCATTTGTTTTCATCGATTTTGATAGAGCTTAAAATATCAAGATTGGCCAACAATAGATTGTAATAATCAGGCAGCCCTTCAAACGAATTATATTCCCTAAAGAGGGTTATATATGTCGCTCCAGAAAACAAGTTGTTTATTTGAATGGTTGCTGTTTGCCCTTTTTTAAGGGTATATTTTATTTCTTTAGAAAATTTATAAATCTGTTGCTTTGAAATACCTTGCCATTCTTTTTCTAAAACCCGCTGAACTTTTTCAAATAGTTCTTCTGCTCCTGTATTGTTTTTTACTGTTTTAAAATATTCTTTGGTATATTCTGATTTTGTTTTCTTGATTATAAATGCCTTAACAATTTCTGCAGGGCTGCTTTTTATAGCCTGTAATGTCAAATTTTGGGCATTTAAATCCAAAGCAGGTTCTTGTGCTTGTAAAAAAAAAGAAAAAAAGAAAAAAAGAAAAACTGATGCTTTCATTGGGTACAAAAAATATTCAAAAAGTAATTTTAATACAGAATTATTGATTATAATATCAATTGATGGTATTTTTCATCATTTGTAACCTGTCATTACCCATGAAAAAAACCATATTTAAACCATTACTTGTTTTTATCTTTTCTTTATCAATAACCGCTTGCGGCAATAAAGGGGAGTTGTATATGCCAGATAAAGAAACAAAGTCCGCTGATATTGAGCAAGTTTCCGAATGAAAAAAAAATTTTCCTTTGAAAAGATGCATGGCATTGGCAATGATTTTGTTTTGATTGACAACAGAAATCAAACCATTGAAATAACGCCTAATTTTGTAAAGTCCTTAAGCGATCGGCATACAGCAATAGGCTTTGATCAATTGTTGCTTGTTGAAGATTCTGATGTTGAGGGTTGCGACGCCGCTTACAGGTTTTTCAACCCCGATGGGTCACAAGCAGAACAATGCGGCAATGGACAACGGTGTATTAGCAAATATTTGCATCAACAAAACCCCTCAAAAATCCTGTTTTGCTTATCTGGTTTGGCAGGTCTTATGCATTCAGAAATATTGGGGAATGGGGATGTAAGTGTAAATATGGGTGAAATTTCATCCATAGAAACGCTTATGATTAATAACCAAAAATGTTTTCATGTTGATTTCGGCAACCCTCACTTAGTTACTGTATTTGATGATGTCGATAATTGTCAGTTATCTGAATTAAATCAACAATTCACCAAGAACTATGTCGATGGCATTAATTTTGAAGTCGTTGAAATCCTTACCAAGGACACCATTAAAATCAGGGTATTTGAACGAGGAACAGGGGAAACATTGGCTTGTGGAAGTGGCGCTTGTGCCAGTGTCGCTGCTTTACAGTCTATTGGAAAACTCAACAACAGGGTAAAAGTTATGCTCCCAGGCGGAAATCTAGTGGTAGAATATCAACAATCAACAAACAAACTTTTGCTAACGGGTTCTGCAACACCTGTTTTTACTGGAGAAATTACATCATGACAAATAAAACCATCACCGACAATGATGTCATACATTTTTTGACAGCCAACACCGATTTTTTTATTCGTCATCCCGAGCAACTTGACGCCTTAAAAGTTAGCAATAAAAATGGTACAGTTGCAAGTCTAGTCAATCATCAAGTCAATGTCTTAAAAGAAAGAAATGAGCACTTAAAATCTCGCCTAGCAACATTGATTGGTTATGCAGAGGAAAATGAAAAAACCATGTCTCAGGTGTTTGAATTAACGCTTCAACTGAGCCAAATTTCACATGTTGCCAATGTCACAAAACACTTTACTCGATTTGTAAAACAATCTTTTGATTCAGACTTATTTAAAATTGTGGTTCCTACTTATGAGAACCTAAAGTCGTCTGCATCTGTGTTGTGTGTTGAAGATTCGGAAGTATTTAACCAAGTTTTTTCAGAATTTATGAAAAACAACACTCCTATTTGTGGTCGCCTTCAAAAAGACAAGCTTGAGTTTATCTTTGGAGAAAGAGCGGGCAAAATTGGCTCAACTGTTATTCTACCTATTGGCCTCCATGCACAAAAGGGATTGCTGGTTTTTGCCAGTTTTGATGAAAACAAATTCAACCCAGAAATGTCAACCGACTTGTTGGCTAGGTTGTCACAAATCCTTGATCGAAAACTCAAGAATACCTTTTCATCAGCCAAAGAAATAACTGCTCAAAACTAGAACTTGCAGAACCATGAGCCTAAGTGAATGGAAACTTAAGTACCTTGAATACTGTAAAATTCAACGAAACTTAGCAGCCCTGACATTAAAAGCCTATGGACGTGACATAAATGCGTTTATTGAGTTTCTTCATCAGCAACACGGTGCCCCATCAGTAGAGTTAGTTACTGATACGATGGTTAGTCAATTCTTAGTAGAACAATACAGCCTAAATATTAGTCCAAAATCCCTTGCCAGATACCGTTCATCTTTAAACAACCTATTTGCCTATATTCTACAAAACAAAGGCATAAACAATAATCCAGTAGAGTTAGTCAATACGCCCAAAATTGGCCGTAAATTGCCCGAAGTACTCGATGTTGACACTGTTAGTAGATTATTGAATATCCCCGCTGAATCTGAAATTGCCATTCGAGACAAGGCTATTATCGAACTGTTCTATTCTTCGGGGTTGAGATTAAGCGAGCTGTCTAATCTTTATTGGTTTAACGTTGATGTTGAACAGGCGCTGGTCACTGTTACTGGTAAAGGCAACAAGCAACGGTTGATTCCTGTCGGTAAACACGCATTGATTGCTCTAGAACAATGGAAGTCTATTGGTAAATTGTGGGATGTTGGAGAAACCGGTTATGTTTTTATTTCAAAAAGAGGTGGTCAATTTAAGCAACGCAGCATTCAAGCTCGCATTAAGTATTGGGCACAACGACAAGGCTTGTGGGAACGGGTTTATCCACATCTCTTGCGTCATTCCTTTGCTTCACATGTTTTAGAATCGAGCGGCAATTTGCGAGCAGTTCAAGAAATGTTAGGCCACGCCGATATTTCAACTACGCAAATTTATACTCATCTCAATTTTCAACATTTAGCCAAAGTCTATGACAAAGCCCATCCTAGGGCAAGGAAAAAGCCAAGCCATTTGAAATCACCTAAAAATAGTTGATTCTATTTCTTTTCTTCCTTGCTGATTTAACAAAATCACTAATCCTGCACTTATAAACAATGGTATTTACTCTTCATCATGTTTACCACAGCTCATTGTCCCAAACACAGCGATAATTTCTGACATCTGATTTTAAAGACCAGGTTGTACCATTAGGATATATTGGTGAAAATATTGTATCAACTCCTGACCACTTCATAATGATAGCTTTGTCTATTTCAGCAGAGTCTGATGTCCATATCCAAGCATCAGTTCCGTTGGGAAGGCCTGCTCTGATAGCCTCTGTTAACTGCAAAGATGTAGACATCCTTGCACCGTTATCCAAACAAACTTGAGTGGCATCAATATAATTTGCAGCGGGTCTATCTTGAGAGTCTATAGCTAACTTACTGTCTCCATTGTTATAAGTTTGACAAGCAACTCCTGAAGCACATGCGGTGGCCAAAGGAGGAGTATAACTGGAATCAATGGGGTAATACACACAACGGTGTTCATACATGGTTGCATTGTCTATAGAACCCCATGATCCATATTGAGAATAATAACCAGTGTAATTAAGCTCTGTAGTATTCCACCTGGCGATTTGTGTAAAATCATATCTACTTCTGTCGGATAACCAAATATAATTGCCTGTACCACTGGTCATTCCTGATCGAGCAAGTTCCATTATGTCTCGACTGTGAGCCAAATGTCCGCCTTGGTTAAAACAGTCATCTATTGAATCTCCATAAAGCGCGTTTGAACTTGTTATATCGTTTATTTTAATGTTGGTAGAACTAGAGACAAATTCATTGGCAACAGTTGAGGGGTATGCGCCTGCATTGTAATTGACGCCTACACATCTAAATCTATATGGGCCGCCAGCTCTTACAGCCCAATTATTGGTATTTCCAGTATAATCATTATAGCCCGTATTTACACCAATCCACCGTACAATATTGGTTATGTCGTAACGCGAATGATCACTGGTCCATAACCAATTGTTGGTGCCATTGGGTAATCCATTGGGAACATTCTCAGCAAAATCTTGTTGGTGTGCCAAATGTGCATTGACGAAACTACATTCATCTGTGGCAGCAACATATGAAACAGCGGGTCTTTCCATCTTGTCGATTACCATTTTCCCAGCAGGATAAGCGACATGATCCCAACATTCATCACCGGGTTCTCCCATGCACTGACTTCCAGTGAAGTAGCTTGGGGTGTTTGAAGGCCATATACACCTATAGGCAGTTAAAGATGTTAAAGGAAACGATAAAATGGCCGCATCACTCAGTCGTATCATTGCTTTCTGAGTTTGATTCCACCAAGTTCTGGTCCACAAATAGTTGGTGGTGTATGAACTGCCAACTTCTCCTTTAAATGCAGAGCTCACACGGTAAAGCTCTGAGATAGTGGGTAGTCTTCCACCCGCATCAATACAACTTTGATTGGCATCTGCCCAATTTTTGGCGAGCCTTTCGGTTCCATCGAAAGTTCCTCCCCAACTGTCATTTGATTCGTACCCTTGAGCTTCGCCAGCACTGGCTCCAATACTGCTTAAATCAACACATGACCAACCATTAACGGAGTTATACTGTAAACCTTGGTTTTCCTGATCACAGTTTGGTGGTTCTGGAACTAGGTTGGCACAGGTTACATTACCAGCATTATCAACACCTGTTACTGTTTGTCCTGATGCACAAGCTTGATTGCTGGTTGCAAAGTCAGATCCAGAATAGGTGGTGTTGTCATCAATGGTACAGTTAACACTGCCATCTGCATTAATGCTTCCTATCACCTTGTCTTCTGGACATGTACCGGTTATTCGCAACTGTATGCCAGTTGTATCAACATCGTAAGAATATTCAGAATAAGGTACGGGCCCAAGCTTTTGTCTGGGTGTAAGTAACGTAAAATTCCCGCTGCCGGTAGGTATTGCCACAGAAATTTCCAACCAATAATCCGTCCCCGTAAACAAACCCATCCATTGATCCAATTCAACGATAAAACGACCATTGGTAATAGTAACCATGGTGCGTGTATCAACAATTCCATTTAGCATGGTACCGCCTGTTGCAGCATCAAACAATGAAAACTTCAAATCAACATCACCGCTGTATAAATTACCAGTCTGACTTAACTCTCCTTGGTAGGTAAATGCATTCAATTGCATTGAGCAAAATAAACTTGCTAGGCAAACTATTTTTAAAACTTTATTCATTTGAAAACTCCTAAATTATTCAAAACTATCTTTAAACAGTAATTCTGGAAGTGGCGGGATTGGCAAATATCCCCCAGATAGAGATAGGTTTCCACCTTTCATTCTTGTAACATCAATTTGACCTATCACACCTGTTAGTTCAATATCTCCTGTATTGTCAGCAGATATTCCTCCCCCTTGATCGGTTGAATACCACTTTATTTCTTGAGAGAATCCTGTTGTATTAAAAAATAAAACAATACATATACACAGTGAAAAAAACAGTGGGGTTTTATTTCTTTTTATAAAAGACACATTCATTCTCATCATTTAAATATTTTTATATCTAATTAATACCATATCGCCAATGTATTATCAACGATAACAATAGAAAAAATATTATCTAAGGGGAGAATGTGATCAACAGGTATATGCTAAGGTGTTAGAAAAGGATCTGCCCAAATGACAGAAAAAAACCAGTTAAGAAGATGTAGACAGATTAAATATCGCTTGAATAATCGGTTTATCCGCATCAGGCATTCCCAATTGAGATAGCTCTGATTTGCTCACCCATTTTAATGGTTGGTCTTCATTGGGATGAACTCTTGGGTTATTGGCTTTGTGATACCAAACATCTAGCGTCAAGGTAAATTCATCGTAGGCATGGGTTGTGGTGATTAAGGGTTTTGCGGTGAGTAAATCAAAGTCTATTTCTTCCTTGGTTTCGCGAATAATTGCTTGAAGTTGACTTTCTCCAGCTTCTACTTTTCCTCCTGGAAATTCCCACATGCCGCCTAAGTGTTTGTGGTCGGCTCTTTTAGCTACCAGTATTTCACCTTGGTGATTTTCAAGCACCAAGGCGACTACGTTTAAAGGGTTAGACATGTGTTTTAAAGACTTTAGGTTAGCTTCCCGTGACATTGTTTGTATTTTTTACCAGATCCACATGGACAAGGTTCATTTCGACCCACTTTTTTTCCTTCGCGAACATAAGTTTCAACTTGCGCTGCTTCTTTGGCTTCTTGTGGCTGAGTAGGGTTGTTGGCCGCATCGTGTTGAAACTCCATTTGCTGTTGTTCATGACGTTCCATTTGATCAACCGCATCATCTTGTATTTTAACCCGTGCAATAATCTTTGTTACATCTGCTTTGATTCTATCCAAAAGCTCTGTAAACATTTCAAATGACTCTTTTTTGTATTCTTGAATCGGTTGCTTTTGCGCGTATCCCCGTAAACCTATGCCTTGGCGCAAATGGTCCATGCCCAACAAGTGTTCTTTCCACAACTGATCCAACACATTCAGGTAAACGGCTTTTTCAAAATGACGCATAGTTTCAGAACCAGTTAAGGCTTCTTTTTCTCGGAAAAAACGTTCAACATTCTTGTGTGTCTTTTCAACCAAATCATGTTCGTCCATGTTTTCATCTGTTTTCAGCCAATGTTGAATATTAATATCAATACCATAGCCTGATTTCAACGCAATTTCTAATTCTTGAACCTGCCATTGTTCTTCAATGCTTTCAATCGGGATATATTGACGAATTAAATCTTCAAACACTTCTTCTCTGGTAGCCGCAATAAAATCTTTGATTTCGTCGGATTCCAGTAAATCAACACGCTGTTGATAAATCACCAAACGTTGATCATTGGCAACATCATCATATTCCAATAAGCTTTTACGGATATCAAAGTTATGTGATTCAACCTTTCTCTGTGCGCCTTCAATGGTGCGTGATATCCACTTGTGTTCGATTGATTCGTCTTCTGCCATGCCAAATTTACGCATGGTTTGTGCAATATTCCCACCAAAAATACGCATCAAGTTGTCTTCTAACGAAATATAAAACCGTGAGGAACCTGGGTCTCCTTGTCGGCCCGAACGTCCGCGCAACTGATTGTCAATTCTTCGTGACTCGTGACGTTCAGTACCAATAATTCTTAGCCCGCCATTTTCCAAAACACTGTCATGTACAGACTGCCAATTATCGCGCGCTTCTTGCTTCTTCGACTCGGATATTTCTTCACCTAGGCTGACTAATTCAATTTCTAAATTTCCACCCAGCACAATATCCGTTCCACGGCCAGCCATATTGGTAGCAATTGTAATAGAACCCGGCTTTCCTGCTGTGGCGACAATCAACGCTTCTTTTTCATGTTGTTTGGCATTCAATACATTGTGGGGGATTTTTTGTGTTTTTAATTGTTTTGAAATTAGCTCAGAGACTTCAATTGAAGCAGTACCCACTAAAACCGGTTGCTTACGAGCATAACTGTCCTTTATGTCTTCAACAATCGCTTTGAACTTTCCTTCCATGGTCAAGAAAACCAAATCGCCTTGATCTTCCCTTACCATGGGTTTATGTGTGGGGATCACCACCACTTCTAGTCCATAAATGGTGTGGAATTCGTAGGCTTCGGTATCAGCGGTTCCTGTCATGCCTGATAGTTTTGGATACAATCTAAAGTAGTTCTGAAAGGTAACCGATGCCAGCGTTTGGTTTTCTTTTTGCACTGGCACATTTTCTTTGGCTTCAACAGCTTGGTGTAAACCATCGCCCCAACGTCTTCCCGACAGTGTCCTGCCAGTAAATTCATCAACAATCACCACTTCGCCATTTTCTAAAATATAATCGACATCTTTTTGATAAAGATTTTGTGCTCTTAATGCAGCATTGATGTGATGCATAAGCTGTAGATGTTTTGAGTCATACAAAGATTCCCCTTCCTCAATCAATCCATCTTTTCTACACAACTCTTCTGCTTTTTCCATGCCTTGTTCGGTTAAATGAATTTGTTTGCCTTTCTCATCAATGGTGAAATCACCATCTGGCTCTTGTTCTGCCTCATCCTTTTTGGCTGCAATCATGGCCTTCATTCCACCTTCAACCTGTGAGGTTTTTTGTGTTGAGACCACCAAGTTTGGTGTAATTCTGTTGATGCGGTGATATAGCTCAGGAGAGTCGTCAGTTTGACCAGAAATAATTAAAGGCGTACGTGCCTCATCAATCAAAATTGAATCCACTTCATCGACAATCGCAAAATTGGGATATCTTTGTACTTTTTCTTCTAAAGTAAAGGCCATATTGTCGCGCAAATAATCAAAACCGTATTCGTTATTGGTTCCATAGGTGATATCAGCAGCATAAGCAGCGCGCTTGTCGTCTTGGTTCATATTTGGAACAACAACCCCAACTTGCATGCCTAAGAAGTTGTACAGTGGCTCCATCCATTTTGCATCACGCGAGGCCAAATAATCGTTAACCGTTACAATGTGTACACCTTCTCCTGACAAAGCATTTAAGTATGCAGGAAGCGTGGCAACCAAGGTTTTACCCTCACCGGTTCTCATTTCTGCAATATTCCCGCCATTTAAAATCATGCCGCCAATCATTTGTTCGCGATAATGGCGCATTTTCATGATTCGAACCGATGCCTCTCTAACTACAGCAAAAGCTTCAACCAAAACATCATCTAGGGTTTCGCCCGCTGTGAGTCTGTCTTTGAACAGCTGTGTTTGGTTTTGTAAATCGCCATCCCGCATGGCCTGAAATTTCGGCTCAAGCGCATCAATTTTATCGACTGTCTTTAACAGCTGTTTGATTAATCTTTGATTGCGGCTACCGAAAACTTTTGTGAATATTGAATTTAGAATCATGATGAATGTTTCTCAAGGACTTCTTTCTAGTAAGTCAGTTGTATTATAGGTGTTATTTTAATGTCGTAAATGGATGCTAATTAATTAATTTCAAGTTTTAATCGCCCACATTTTATTTTTTTGCAAGAAATGGCCAAGGGTTCACTTTGCGTCCTTTTTTCAACACTTCGAAATGTAAATGTTCTGATGTCGCTCTGCCAGATTTACCCATGATGCCAATGACATCTTGTTTGTTGACTTTTTGTCCCACAGAAACAGAGACTTCGCTCATGTGTGCATAGCGAGTAACGTATCCAGACCCATGGTCTATTTCAACAAGTCTTCCATAGTTTCCCCTTTTTCCTGCCCAAATAACCACGCCTTCTGCCATGGCTTGAATAATAGATCCGTGTTTGCCAGAAAAGTCGATGCCAGAATGAAAAGCCTGCTTGCCTGTAAAGGGATCGGTGCGTCCGCCATAACTAGAAGAAATCCAACCTTGTCGAATTGGTTTGCCGGAAGGCTTAATTTGTTGATTGTATTCTTTCTCATTCAATAAGCTACTTAACAAAAACAACTGTTCTTCTTGGTGTTGAAAATTGGCTTGAATTGAATAAAGACTCGTGAATAAATCCTGTGGGGTGTTTTCAATATTGGTTAATTCTAAACCTGCTCCACCAATACCAGGATCTGTTGTAAAATCAAATTCTGATCCATCTATTTTTGCCACTTCTGTTAAACGACTACCCAAAGCATTTATCCTTAAACTTTGCGCAAAAAGTCCTCCAATTTGAACCGCTAATGAGTCTAACTCCTGATTAACCTGAAGTTTAAATTGCTGTATATCTTGTTCCTTTTGTGCAACCAATGACTGGAGCTTGTATATTTCTAAATTCTTTTCTACTTTTGTGTTAAAAGCCAAATAGCCAACGCCAACTCCTAACATAACAATACAAACGATTGAAAGTGAAACAACGGCCAAGATTTTTTGGCGGATTTTTGAATCTGAAAGGTGATAACTGCTGGTACCAGATTTGTTTTGTTTTAAAACAATAATATTTTTCATAACTATTTCTTGCGTTCTTACTCATCAAAAGTGACAATAAAACCATGCGCAATCAATCAGGACTTACACCCATAAACAACTGTTTAAACTCATCGGAAAACCTTCCAAAGATTTTAAAACACGCTGCTTATCTACGTGCCTTAGATAGAAAATTTCAATCTAAGCTCCCGCTTGCGCTTCGCGGCCTTTGTTCCATTGCCAATCACAGACAAGAACTTATCGTGTTAATCTGTAAATCTCAACTCGAATCCAGCAAAGTGCGCATGCATAGCCGAACGATTCTACAGATATTTAACCAACATTTCAAAATTCCCGTCAAAAAACTGAAAATTATCATTGAATCTCAGTAGATTGCTAATTTCTTAACACTATTTTATTTTTACTTGGCGCAATTCATTGTGTTTTCTCGCATATCTTATGTAAGTGGGTAGAAAGGTTTTTGTTTTCTAGCTTTTTACTTGTTCAAGATAAACAGGGTGTTTTCACAACAGCGCCCATTTGGAGAAAATCATGAATAAAAGAATCATGCTACTGATTGTGCTTTTTTATAGTGGAAATCTTAGCGCAGTTGATGTAACCGACGAAACCGAGCTTAGACAAATCATTCTTCTGTCAAACGACGCTGGAGGGACTCCTATTTTCGTTAACCTCAAAACACAAAATGGAGTATTGGTAATTACTCAAGAATTGCCTGAGATAACTGGCAACCTGTTCATAACAGTGGACTCTGACAATTTTATAATTAGGCCTTCTGAAAACTACAAAGGGCCCTTGGTGAAAGTTGGCGACCGTGGCAGGTTGGTATTAGGCAACAGCTTTAAAAAGGCCAATATATCGTCCTTTTCAAACACCCAAAATGGTGGTGCCATTATAGTTGACCCGTTTGCAACACTTGTCACCAACAATGTGGTGTTTACAAAAAATTCCAGCGGCACTAATGGTGGTGGCGTTTATTGTAGCCCAGACAGTGATTGCTCCTTTAACGACACTGATTTTGTCGAATGTGACGCTGGAGGCTCTGGAGGAGCTGTTAGTTGCTTAGGCGATTGTGACTTTGACAATGTTGCTTTTGAAGGTAATTCCTCAGATGTTTGGGCCTGTCAGGTAGATGCGCCTTTTGGTTCCAATGTAGATATTGACCAATGTTCCATTCGGGACGAGGAGAACAATTGTGGTACCAATTTTTTCGATGTTAATGGCGGAAATTTAAATATATCTAATTGTTATGTTGAAACCGATGATGACAGTGATTTTGCCAGTTGTACAGGAGGGTGTGATTTAACCAACAATGTATTGGATGTTATATCTACATTCAAGCAGGCAAACAACAAAACTGTATGTAATGATTTTGGCACTGGTGCATTTAATTCTCTGGGCTACAATATTGACTCGGGAACAGGTTGTTTTCTAGACCATGCAACCGACCTAGTCAATACCGTCCCTATGGTTACAGTGGATGCCAATGGTATCCCTCAACCCGACACGGGCAGTCCATTAATAGAATCGGGCCCAGTTGATTTTATTAACAATGTTTTGCCCTGCTCTTATAAAGACATGAACGGATTAGGCCGCCCACAAGACTTTGATGGCGATGGTGTTTTTACCTGCGACCGTGGCCCTGTTGAAATTCAAGGCGGCATGGATTTAACCAACGCACAGAGTGGACTTTACTATGATGTGAACAGAAACGGCGAAGGCGTTATTGTAGAAATGCTTAATGGTACTTCTGCCTTGGTCACTATGTTTACTTACCACCCCAATAAAACCGACTTAATGTGGTTTATTGGCATTGGCAATATTGTGGGCAATTCAATCGTGATTGATGAAGTGTTGCGCACCAGCGGCGGTGTCTTTGGCAGTGGCTTTAATGCCGATAATATCGTGCGTACCGATGTCGGTGGCATGTCCATTGTTTTTCCTGACTGTGATTCATCGGCATCTAATTCTGGTCGCTTAACCTTCCAAGCGGGTTTTGAGTTCTCAACCGAGCTTGAAAACATGCTGGTCAAAAACCAAAGACTAAGCCGTTTATTAAGTTGTGATCAAACCCAAGCCAATGCGCAATCGGGTCGTTCTGGTTCTTTTTTTGATGCCGATCGTTCTGGCGAAGGTTTGTTTGTAGAAGTGTTGGACAATGGTTCTGCTGTGATTATCTTTTATACCTATACTCCTGATGGCAAGCAGTTTTGGTTTATAAGCTCTGGTGTACAAATCAATGGCAACACACTCACTGCCAGTATGGTATATCCTGCTTCTACCACGGGTTTTGGCAGCCAGTTTGACCCCAATGAAGTCGACCTACAACCATGGGGAACATTAACTTTAGAGTACCAACCAGGGTGTTCAATGGTCAATGTCAGTTATAGCTCAACAGTTGCAGGTTATGGCAATGGCACTTTGTCTTACCAACGATTAACTCAGCCCGCTGGCACGACTTGCGATTTGTAGAACAAATAAAAAAGCGGCCATGCCTTGGTAAATCATGGCCGCTTTTTTATCTTTGTGTTTAATGTAGAAGTTCAATTAATTGGTTAGACTTCATAATCGCAAGCTTTTGAGAAAAACCATCTGGCCAAATAATTAATGCCTCATCCACTTGTTTGTTGTCGCCAATGCCAAAATGAACATCGGTGTTGTTTTGTGACAAATACAATCCTTGAGAGCCAATTTGTGCTGTTTGCCATATTTCTCCTGTGCGGATTTTAATTTTTGCACCCAAGGCCCGGGTGTTGCTTTTGCTTTGGCGCAGTCTAAATTTTATCCAATTGTTGTCAGAAACAGCCGTGTTTTTAAGCAACAAAGTGGTATCAGCATATCGGGTTAATGCCAGATCCATTTTGCCATCGTTATTGTAATCCGCTTGCGCACCACCGCGTCCAACAAAGGGTTTATTTAAATCTTTTCCTGCGTATTGAGAAATCTCATAAAAGCCCTTGTATTGCTGCTGCCTAAAAAGGTGCAATTGTTGAGGCACCAACAAACTGTTGTCTTTTTCCTGTTGCATGGTACTGCCATTGGCCACCCACAAATCCAGCAAACCATCATTATCAAAATCCGTAAATGACGTAGACCAACCCACGGTTTTTAATGAAATTTGACCAAGTCCCATGATTTCTCCCTCATCCACAAAGAAGATTTTCTTGTTGCCCGCTTCATCTTTCCAGTTCATGCTGACATTGTTTCTAAACAAGGCATTTTCCTGTGCCAACCAATGGGTAACAAACAAGTCCAAATCCTCATCGTTGTCATAATCACCCACTGCCAAACCCATGGCACCGCGATAATCCGCCGCCAAAGAACTGGCACCAATGTCTTTAAATGTACCATCGCCTTGATTATGAAACACACCATTGGAAGAAATATCATTGGCAATATACAAGTCTTGATAACCATCGTCATCAAAATCAAACCAAGCCGCTACCAACGATCGGCCGTCTTTGTTGGCCACGCCTGCCTTTTGTCCCACATCGGTAAAAGTCCCATCGCCATTGTTCCTATACAGTTGATTGCTTGCCGCATCATAGGATGAAGGATTAATGGTAAAAGGAATTTCGGTTGAGTATTGTTTTTGCATGGCATCTTGATTGTTGCCATCGTTAATGAATTCAACATAGTTACACACATAAAGATCAATCCAGCCATCATTATTGAAATCTCCCCAAGTCACGCCCGCACCAAATCCAGCATAAGCAACACCTGATTGCTGGGATATGTCTACAAAGCCTTTTTCTCCATCATTTCGGTACAATTGATTGGCGCCATAATTACTGATGTACAAGTCCAAATCATCATCATTGTCAAAGTCGCCCCAAGCCGCAGCCATGCCATAAGACGGACTATCCAAACCCAGTTTTTGGGTCACATCAACAAAACTTCCATCGCCTTGGTTTTGGTACAAAGCATGGCGAGCACTGGCATCAGGGTTATTGATGTTGCCTTTGAAATTGACTAAAAACAAATCCACAAAGCCGTCATTGTTAAAATCGCCCCAAGCCAAACCAGAACCCATGTCTTCAGGCAACAGCGAAGCCCGTTTTGCAGGGAAGTGTTGGAAATTAATGCCCGCTTGTTGGCTGACTTCTTCAAACTGAAACTTCTTCATCTTTTCATCGACTTCGCGATCCAAAATACTGGTCAAGCCCTCGATACTGCCATCTTCATTCAACGCCGCAGGATCTTTGCCAAACTCGGTTAACGATGCCAGAGCAATCAAAGCAACCACACCAACTAAAAAATAAAGACTCCAGTGTAGAATTAACTTCTGTCGTTTATTCATTCAACAATCCCAATGCTTTTTTCTGCTTGACCAATGGTGGTCACGGGTGTTCGTATCTGTTTGTCTTCGCCATAAACCCGGTCTAAAAACTCAGGATTGGCTTTGCGGTACTGCAATTTCACCTTAATGTTGAGCTTTTGCTTAATGCCGACAGATTCAGGAACCGTAAAAGGCATCTTAATGCTGTCACTCATGCCAGGAAACAAAGTGCGCTTGTAACTGGCACCGACCAAATCCCAAAGATTGTGACGATCAATCAATTGGCCTTTTCTGTCAAAGCCATCGGCTCGATAAATCACGGGTAAACCTTGCACAAAACCTTTGTCATCCAAATAACCGCCATGATAAATCACCTCGCCCTTGTCATCGCTAACCTCTACCTCAATCCAAGCCTGAATCATATCCATGGGTCCTGTTGGGAAATCGTGTCCCGCCTTGTTGTTAAGAATACGCACCCGCAAATCCACTTCTTGGCCAGCTTGCACCTGATCATCGACCTTGATTTCAACCCGCAATGCACTACCTGCTGTCCATTTGTGGGCAATTTCTGGGATTTCTATTTCACCCCGCATCCACTTTTCGGTTAATTCTGTGTGTAGTTTTTGCCCCTCTAATTTGTGCAGAGCAGGGATGTATTGGTTGGTGCCCAAGGTGCGGTGCGAACGGTGTTTGCCATCGTCTTTGGAACGGTTATAATCCAGCACATCGCCCCTAGCTGGGTCTTTGCTGTTGCCTACCAACAGCATATGACACTCGCGGCAAGTGGTAGAATCTTCGGTTTTCTCTTTATACCAACGGCTGTTTTTCCAATTGTCGTATTGGTTTTGTCCTTGTACTTTGCCAATGTCGGTATTCACCTCAACATCCAAGTATTGCTTGTGGCAAGCCCCGCAAAATTCAGGGGTTTTGTACAAGGCTCTGGAAAAGGACTGCAAATGTTGTTGCGGATAGGTACGAATCAAAAAATCGCTGATGGTTTTGGCCCAATCACCCTCTGCCAATTCGTACAAATACCTCTGCGGTGCCTTGAGTGTATAATTGCCGTTGCCCTGAATATCTGCTTGCACTATAGAGTGACAAACCATACACGAGGCTCCTTCATCCGCCCCTTGCGCACTCAAAGTAATATTGCTGGAGTTTTTGGCACCACTGAACAATGAAATAGGATCATGACAACCCGCACAATAGCGCGTGTGTTCGGCTGATGTTTCTTGGACCATCAGCTTTTGCACCTCCTGAAACATATCATCCATCGAAGAATATCTGTGCGCACTGGGCAACCACTCTTGATAAATTTGGCTGTGGCAATTGCTGCTACCGCAACTTGCAGAACCCGCCATCGCTTTGGCGGTTAATGCACCATTGGCCTGAATTTCTTGGGCTGTTTCATCAAAGATTTGTTCTAGTTTCTTCTCATTAAGTGCGGTTAATCCCTTTAAACTCTCTTTGATGTTGCTAAACATGCCCACATCGGGTGCTTGCAACTTGCTGAACTTTTGTTGGAACAAACCGACCTCATTTGCTGGCAATAAAGCGCTGACTTTTTGCTGCAAATGGAGTTGTATTTCAGTATCATCGATCTTCGCAAAACTCGGTGCAAAAGGACGGTCTTTGCCAAATCGCCAATTGTAATCCTCAGCAAAAGATTTATGGATTTGTGGCGTTGGATAAGTCCACAACGCCAACAAGCACAACCCAGCAAACACCGCAAAACCAAGCAACATATTCAGATAAAACCGACGACGCGCCTCAACCAACCCCGGAGCAGGACCCAAACGTCCCAGTTTGCGAAAAATCAAGGTGGTCAAATGCAACAAAACAAAAATAGAAAAAACCAAACTGCTGATCAAATGCAACAAGTCCCAAATCATGTCTAATCGTTCTGCGGTCAAACCCTGCCAAGTCACCACCGAACCCGAAACAAAACTCACCAGCAACAAGACCAAAGACAGATAACCCAACAACTGAAAATGGCTAAAATTGCCACCCTTGCGTTTCAACCAATGTGTATAAGAATACCAAACAATCGGCAAAATCATCGCCACACCCAAAACCGTGTGCAACAACAACCCAAACTGATTCAAGCGACCAAACGGCAACAAATACAAAGTCAAACCCGTCACAATCTCAAACAACAACAAAGCCCCTGTCAGGCCAGTAAGTTTCGACCTCCACTCAGGAATCGCTCTATCGAGTTTTCTATTGTCTTTTTTTGCTGATTTGTTTTGAGAATTGCTTGATGAGTTGTTTGATGGTTCCACTGAAAATTCAACGCAGTATTATAAGCGTGTCAATTTAAGCGATATCGCGCAATAAATCCTTGATGTAAATCAAATAAAACGCGGTTAATCTTGTTAACCGACTAACCGCTTTCACTCAACTCACAAAACAACCTCCCTGAATTGACAAAATTACGACTAAGGTTTATATTGATTGTTCACTAAAAGGAATGAAAAATCTCGATGACCGTAGATCAAAAGAAAAATGGCAAAACCCAATTGTGTGGAATTGCCAACCTGCTTCTAGGCAAAATCAATGCTGATGATTACAGTTTTATTATAAAATCAAAAGCCCTCTATTATTTATGAGAAATATATTATGAATGATTTAGATGAGATAACTAATGCGTTATTAAAATTTCGTAATGATAGGGATTGGGAACAGTTTCACAACCCAAAAGACCTAGCATTGGCAATTAATATTGAAGCAGGAGAATTGTTAGAGGAATTTTTATGGAAAAATTCAGAAGATGCAAAAATAGAAAATGTTAAAGAAGAATTAGCAGATATATTTGCATACTCATTCTTACTAGCTGAGAAATATGGCTTTGATATAAAGAAAATCGTATTAGAAAAAATTAAAGCAAATGGCGGAAGATACCCTGTAGACAAATCTAAAGGATCATCAAAAAAATATACTGAATTATAATAATGGAATTAACAGATAGCCATCTCTATATAAACAAATATCTATTTGATAAAAAATATATACGTGAAATTGAAAGTGATGATTTTTCAAATAACTATCCTGTTATTTATATATTATTCGATTTAACTTCAAGGAAAGCATATGTTGGAGAGTCAACAAATGCTTTTAGAAGAATGCATAATCATTTGATAAACACCCAAAAGAAAATATTGAAATATGTATATATTATTTCTAATCCAATATTTAACAAATCAGCTACTTTAGATATTGAGTCAAATTTAATTAAATATATGAGCTCAGATGGTGGTTTTACATTACTAAATGGTAACGCTGGTTTATCTGGACATAACTATTATAAAAGAAATTTATATTTTGAAATATTTGAAGAAATATGGGATAAATTAAAATTAGAAAAAGTCGTTACTAAGGATATTTTAGATATTGATAATTCGGATTTATTTAAATTCTCTCCTTATAAATCATTATCGAAAGATCAAGATTTCGCCATCCTTCATTACTTAAGCATACTTAATGTCAATGATAAAAGCATGGTCTTTGTTGAAGGAAGTGCAGGAACAGGGAAAACAGTCTTAGCCATATACTTGATAAAATTATTATTAACAGATTTTGATATTGATGATTTAGATAATTCTAATGAAGAAATGTTAGAAAAGTTAAACCTAGTCAATAGTATAAAAAACAGTCATGGAATTCTATCAATAGGCTTGGTAATACCAATGGTTTCATTGAGGAAAACACTGAGAAATGTATTTAAAAGTATTAATGGATTGTCTGCAGGAATGGTTATTGGTCCATCTGATGTTGTAAAGAAGCACTATGATTTATTGATTGTAGATGAAGCTCATCGATTAAAAAGAAGAGTGGGTATAACTAATTATGGTAGCTTCGATAATACAAATAAAAAACTAGGACTTGATAATAATGGTACCGAGTTAGACTGGATTATTCACAATAGTAAACATCAAATATTTTTCTATGATCAGGCACAATCTATTCGACCATCAGATGTTCCTCAAGACCAATATTTAAAGTTGAAATCTTCATCTTACATAATTAAACTAACTTCACAAATGAGAGTTAGTTCAGGTAATGACTATATAAAATTTGTCCATAGCTTATTAAACCCTAACTCACATAGTAATGTACTAACTATAAAAGATCATAACTATGATTTAAAATTATTTGATTATCTTCCAAATATGATTAAAGAGCTTGAGGAAAAAGAATCAAAACATGGTCTATGTAGATTGATGGCTGGATATTCATGGGAATGGATATCTAGAAAAAATGGAAAACCCGATGCCATTATTGATGGTGTTGAGTTGTTTTGGAATAAGGTTGCACATGACTGGATTAATTCAACTACCCAGATAAATGAAATGGGATGTATACACACAACACAGGGTTACGACTTAAACTATGGAGGAGTTATATTTGGAAAAGAAATTGTTTTTAATCCCCAAACAAGTAGAATCGAAATAATTAAGAGTAAATATTTTGATGCGAAGGGGAAAAGTGGAATAGATGAAATTGCCTTACATAACTATATAATAAACATCTACAAAACCTTGTTGTATAGAGGGATTAAAGGTACTTATATTTATGTGTGTGATAAAAACTTGAGAGAGTATTTTGGAAAACATATTAATATCAAGAGGAAAGAAGAACCATTTAAAATATTGCCCTTCAACAAAGTTAAACCTTACATTAATAGCGTTCCAATTTACGATATAAGTGTAGCAGCAGGTTTATTTAGTGAGTTACAGCAATCATCTAATCATGAGTGGATTGAACTTCCAGAAGCGTATAAACCTCAAAACAATTATTTCGTTTGTAAAGTGGTCGGGGAATCTATGAACAGAAGAATACCAAATAACTCATGGTGTTTATTTCGCAAAGATACTGGTGGTACGCGAGATGGAAAAATAGTTTTAGTTGAACACTACAACATTCAAGATTCTGATTATGGTGCCGGATATACAATTAAAAGTTACCAAAGTAAAAAAGAAACAAATCAAGATAGTTGGCATCATCAAGAAATCATTTTAAAACCTTTATCGTTTGATGATAGTTTTGAAAATATTGTTTTAAAGCAAGACGAAATTATAGAATTAAACGTTGTTGGTATATTTGTAGGTGTTTTATAATGCTTGAGAATGATCGAATTTGTTTGATAAACCATCAACATGTAAAAACAAGTAAAGCAACTATTAACCAAACCAAGAAACTGGCTATTACCCATGCTAATGAATGGTCAAGTAACAGTTGAAGAAACACAAATGAATATGGCTGCTGAGCCGAAGGCTGAATATAAAGTTAGGAAGGTCAAAAAATAATATGCCAAAGCCACTATTTCATTCGTTTTATAATGACAGATCCCTTACATCAATTAAACATGCTCTTCTTTATTATGGGGAAATAGCAATTCCAACTGATACATTTATCTCGGTTTATGGAGATGAAAACAAACATTGTAATTATGTTCAGTTGTTACATGAGAAAATGGATACTCACTTAAATTTTCTTGAAAATGAAGGTTTTGTTGAATTTATAACGATGCCCCAAGGTCAAGATATGTTAATGTTAAATCAAGCAATTTCCACAAATATAAGAGTTAAAAATAAAGTTTATAATTACAAAGATGTACTACCTATATTTGAAAGTATAGATTTAAACATAGATGATCCCGAACATTTACAAGTGGCAAACCAGGTCTCTAATCACTTAGCTGCCACTTGTTTAGCTTCTATTGTAAAGAAAGGTTATCTTCCTTGTGTGGATAATGTAATTATATCGGATTTAATTGCTTCTGGATTAGAAAATATCTCTAAAACAGACAATATGAATTTGAGTTCATACGAGTTAAAACAATTAAGTTCTAGGTTGTTTGCTCAACAGGTTTATAAGATAGCACTTCCAACTTTTGATTTTTTATCATTTCACGATGTTTTGGAATTAAGGCAGCGATTGTCTAATCGTTTAATAAACCTGAATAGTTGTTTGTTAGACATTTCAAGTAATTTGACTTGTTTCCCATGGGAGGACAATTTTGATGAAGAAGTTAAAAAATCAATTAATAAGCATATAATCCCTGAAATAAATGCTCTAAGAGAATATGCTAAATTTTCATTAACTAATGTAGCAAAAGAGATCATAGGCGGGGCAATTATTGTTTCATTACAGTCAGTACTGCCTGAGACAGTAGCTATGGGTTTAATTGGAGGTGGATATGTTGCTGCTAATCAGGCATTAATTAAGGAAAAAAAACGAGGTGATGAATTATTAAACAACAATGCTTTTGGTGTATTGCTGGAAATAAATTCCAATACATGGCTATGCACTAAATTCCTGTTCCACAACTCCGACACGGCTATTGGCTATACATAGAGCCAATAGCCTATTAGGAATTTGTGATTCCCAACATCTTCGATTAAACCTATAACAAAACTCATTCAGATACTCCTGTACATATTTATGTGATATGCCATGAAAAGTACCTAAAAGAAATCTTTTTAGATTTGCAATTGCCACATGTACCCAAGGCAACCATTGATCAACCAGTTCAGCAGATGTCACTTTTGGAATGTGTGTATCAACAGCTGCAACACCGATATTAGAACAAAAAGCATCTGTATGAACTGTACTTGAAGGCTTTATGTGTTGTTTTGTAAATTCAGAGATAGTCTTTTTGTCTACAGATTCAACTGCTTGCATAGCAATAAAACCAGGCCTTTCATCTTTTGTTTCACAAGCGATGATAACTGATATTTTTCCATCTGCACCACGGCCTCTTTTACCAGTTTTTTTTCCTCCAATATAGGCATCATCTAATTCTACTGTTCCAG
>JAJRQG010000072.1 GCA_024280395.1 Gammaproteobacteria bacterium
ACGCAAGACTGATTTCTCCCTGACAATCTCAGCATAAGCCTTAATATTGGCCGCTCCGGGTACATTACTGGCAATTTCTATCAAGTAATCTTCACCACCTGCATCTTCAATAATCTGATGGGTATTCAACCACTCTCCCACTGTAATAACATCGCAGGGTTTGTTTTCTTCACTCAATGCTTTAATCGCTTTAAAAATTAAACCGTGGTCATTGCGGTAAAAATCAACTTCTCCAATTAAATCAGCTATTTTATCCCATGCATCTTTAACCAATAATAAGCCACCCAATACTGAACGTTCAGCATCGTCTGATTGTGGTGGAATTTTTAGATTATTCACACGGGTATTTTTCTTTTTTGAAAATTCTTTCATGGCAGTATTGTAACTTAAATTATTGGGTTTTAGAAATATTCATGACATAAAAAAACCCGATTAAAAAATCGGGTTTTAAAATTAACAATTAATCATTTACAATTAACAATTAATCAAGTTTCTTCGCCTTCTACAGTCAATGCAAATTTAGCATTTACATCGGCATGGAAAGATAACTCAACGCTGAACTCGCCAGCTTCACGAATAACACCTTCTGACATGACTACTTCAGCCTTATCAACAGGGAAACCGTTTTGAGTTAATTTTTCAGCAATTTCACGCGGTCCAATTGAACCGTATAATTTTCCTTCAGGTGATGCATTTGAAGTAATGGTAATTTCCAAACCTTCAATTGATTCAGCTCTTGCATTGGCAGCTGACAATGAATCTTTTTCTTTGGCTATCAATTCTGCTTTGCGTTCTTCAAACATCTTCATGTTTGCATCTGTTGCCATTGATGCTTTGCCTTGAGGGATTAAGTAGTTACGTGCAAAACCAGGTTTCACATTAACTAACTGGCCCAAATCACCAAGATTTTGTACTTTTTGTAATAATATAAGTTGCACAATCGTTCTCCTTAGTAATGTTGATCGCAGTAAGGTAACAATGCAATGTATCTTGCACGTTTAACTGCTGTAGTTAGTTGTCTTTGGTACTTTGCTTTTGTACCAGTAATACGACTGGGAATGATTTTACCAGTCTCTCCCACATTTTGCTTCAAAGTATCTAAATCTTTATAATCAATATGTGTAACGCCTTCTGCTGTAAATTTGCAAAAACGCTTGCGGTTATTTTGTCTTCTTCTCTGTTGCATTATTCTTCTTCTCCTGAACCCTTCGCTTCAGTTTTTTCTTCAGTTTTTTCTTCAGATTTCACTTCAGCTTTTTCTTCTGGTTTCTTATCGAATTTCTTTTCAACTGGTTTCTTGTCATCTCTTTTAATTAATTGAGAATCTTCAGAAACTGCACTTTTTAATTTTACAACCATGTGACGCAATACTGCATCGTTAAATCTAAATGCTTCTAGAATTTCTTCTAAAGGACCTACACCACACTCAATATTTAATAAGTAATAATGTGCTTTGTGAAGTCTTTGAATAGGGTAAGCCAGTTGACGGCGGCCCCAATCTTCTGAACGGTGAACAGTGCCACCATCATTTTCTACCATACCACGGTATCTTTCAACCATTGCAGGTACTTGCTCGCTCTGATCAGGATGGATCAGAAAAACGATTTCGTAATGTCTCATTTTTGTCTCCTTATGGATAATAAAAGCCACTCAATTGAATTGACAATGGAAAACTGACAATTGACAATGATGCAGCAAGGATATGACCTGATATTCAAGTCAGGCGCGGATTATAACGGTTTTGCCTAATTTATCAACTATTGGAGGTAATTAATTAAACAATAAGAGTAAAGATACAACGATAAATACAATTATCGCCAACCAATTGATTACTAGACTGTATATATGGTTTTCAATGAATTTCCTGCTGCCTTTAGCTGCAAGCCAGGCAATAGATGAAAAAACCACCAAAGTTACCGCGATAAACAACAATCCAAGTACCGCCAGTCTTAATTGAAAATCAGGCTGAGACATATTGGCAAACTGTGGAAAAAATGCCAAGAAAAACATCAAAACTTTGGGGTTTGAAATATTCATGATAAAACCACGAATAAAATAATTGTCAACTTTACTTTGCTGATTTAACTGGATAGGGTCATTTCGGTGAATAAATGTTTTATAAGCCAAGAAAAGTAAATAGGCAATAGCAAAATACTTCAAAACACTTAAACCGTATTCAGATTGACTTACAACAGCAGAAACACCAATAACAATTAATGCTGTATGTAGGATAATCCCCGAACACAAACCAAGGATAAATTTAAATGCTGTTTTAAACCCATTGCCCAGACTGGTTACAATGACAAAGATATTATCTGGCCCTGGAGTAAACGCCAAGATGGTTGAGGCAACAATAAAAGAAAGTATTTCGGTTAGTGACACGGTATTAAGATATAGTTAGATTCCCGCCTTCGCGGGAATGACGTGTAAGAGTGAATTATTTCTCAATTCTATCGACGTGTTCACCCAACAATTCCCACAATGGAATTTGTTTTTCTTCAGGAATTTTAATAAACTGTAAAGCCACACCAATTTCTCGGATTCTTGTCACTTCAGCTTCTACATTAAGGTTGAACTCTTCATTTAAAATAATTTCAAGCACACAAAAATCACCATGTTCTAGAGTTAGTTCATGACTTTCATCGTATTCCAATAAAATGCCTGATGCAGAAATGTTTTTTACTTCCATCACAACAGACTGGCCTTTCATTACCAATAAACAAGATGATGTTATTGGTTTTCTAGCATATCTAATTTTACTGTCTGCACTCATATCTAATCTCATTTCTCTAAATTCATTATAATACTTCAGGTTTCATGTATGGAAACAATAGCACATCTCGTATTGATGAAGAATTGGTAAATAACATGACCAATCTATCTACTCCAATGCCCTCACCTGCAGTGGGAGGCATTCCGTATTCTAAAGCTCGGATATAATCGGCATCAAAATGCATTGCTTCATCATCACCTGCCTCCATATTCGCTACCTGATCTTTAAATCTTTGTTCCTGATCTTCTGGGTCATTTAACTCGGAAAATCCATTGGCAATTTCATTCCCTGCAATAAACAATTCAAATCGATCTGTATAGTTAGGGTTCTCATCATTTCTTCTAGACAATGGTGATATCTCTGTTGGGTACTCTACCACAAATGTCGGTTGTATCAATTTAGCTTCAGCAGTTTCTTCAAATAATTCGGTTAAAAGCTTTCCTTGTCCCCAATTATCCTCAATATGTATCCCCAACCTGTCACAATGCGTCGCTAATGCTTCACGAGACTCACAATCAACTTCAGATATCTCAGAATTGTGCTTTTTAACCAAGTCTTTCATACTAATGCGTTCAAAACCTGAAGCAAAGTCTAATTTATAATCTTGGTAATTAACCAGTGTTCCACCTGTTGAAATTTCTGCCAATTGTTTTAATAATTCTTCGGTTAAATCCATTAATTCATTGTAGTCGGCATATGCCCAATAAAACTCCATCATAGTGAATTCAGGATTGTGCTTGGTAGAGACGCCTTCGTTACGAAAATTGCGATTGATTTCATAAACCCGTTCAAATCCACCAACCACCAATCTTTTCAAAAATAATTCTGGTGCTATGCGTAAAAACAAAGGTAAATTCAAGGCATTGTGATGCGTTTCAAAAGGTTTGGCAGCTGCGCCACCAGGAATCAAATGCATCATGGGTGTTTCTACTTCCATAAAAGCTTTTTCTTCCATAAAAGAACGAATATGGGTAATGATTTTAGAGCGCACTACAAAAGTATCGCGGCTTTCTTGGTTCATGATTAGATCAACATAACGTTGTCTATAACGAATTTCTTGATCGGTTAACCCATGAAATTTATCAGGCAATGGGCGCAATGACTTAGTCACCAATCTTATTTCTTTGGCTTTTACAGACAATTCATTGGTCTTGGTTTTAAACATGGTTCCTTTTGCAGCAACGATATCACCCAAATCCCAAGATTTAAACTCATTGAATTTCTCTTCGCCCACTCCATTGAGTTGAACAAACAGTTGAATATCACCAGACACATCCTTGATTACCGCAAAACCACCTTTCCCAAATTCGCGTTTGCTCATCATGCGACCGACAACCGCAACTTCTATGCCTTGAGGATCCAGTTCTTCTTTGTTAACGGCATCGTATTTTTCATGCAAATCTTTGGCCAAATGACTTCTTCTAAAATCATTGGGAAATGCAATGCCTTTCTCATCGCGTATGGCTTGTAATTTTTGGCGTCTTTCTGTGATTAAATGATTTTCTTCAGACATTAAATGTGTCCCGTGTATATGCGTTTGAAATAATTGCTGATTCTACATCAATCCTGGTTGATTGTTATAACGATTATGGTTATTCAGATGTGATTTTATTTAAAAAAAATAAAATCACATCTCCTTGAGCATACCTATAGCTTTAGAATGCTTTTAGATTACCCAAGTTCATATACAACAAACACCGTCTAAAAGCACCCCCCCCCTTTAACACCTCTAATAAAAATTAAAAAAAATCCAAACCAGTAGTAATGTGACCAGGTGTTTTTTAGAAGCATTCTAAGGTCTCACCGTTCACGGGTTAATTCGTTTTAAATTTACCGAGCTTTAAATCTTCGCATTTTATTATCAATTAGTAGCTAGCCATATTAATCTTGACATGGTAAACCCTGAGTTGTAGTTAATCGAGTAATATCCATCTCACCTGCAGAAAACTCAGTTAGGTCATTAGGCATCCATTTGAACAATCCTGAATCACAAGAAGTAAATTCAAGTTTAAATGTACCCCAGTTGATTAGATTCACATCATCTGTATTAAAATCTGGTGGAAACATTCCTCCATCTGCAATAATTACATCTAATGTTGCGTTTTTGCCATCATGTTCGCCAGTGCCTAACAACCATATAGGCTTTCCTTCATTATCATATACATACCAAATACTTAATATACGGTTATTGTCTAATAAATAAACATTTAAACCATGGCCATTTTGATTAGCGTTGAACCATAAAGCCGAATGAGCAGGTTGAATCGTGCTATCTCCAGTTTTATTCATTTTTATTGTGTTTTTCTTATTGCTGCCATTAGAAGATAAATCATTACATTCCAGTCCCAATGTTTCATTCAACCTGACAACATTCAACTCACCTGAAGTAAAACCAGCATTACTGGGCAACCACTTAAATAAGGCTTGATTACAATCATAAAATTCAAATTCAAATTGCCCCCATTCAACTAAATTAACATCAGTTTCATTAAAGTTAGGTGGGAACATTGCCCCATTTGTAGTGACGACATCTAAAGTTGCATACTTTCCATCATGCGTTCCTGTACCTAATAACCACAAAGGGCGACCTTCAGCATCATAAACATACCACATAGCTAACATACGATTGTTATCTAACATATACACACTGATGCCATGCCCATTTTGTTCACTGTTATACCATAACGCAGTATGCTCTGCTTTTATTTCACTGGCTTGCGGTGCAAGATTATATATATAGGCAGAACCAGAATCACTACCCCTGTCATCATCACGATAAGAGCCAATCAGTACATTATTGCCAGATAAACTGACCGCATAACCAAATTCATCGCCAGAAGTTTTGTCACTGGCATTTAGTTTTATTTTCTCTATCCACTTGTCATCAGTTTTACTAAATATATACCCTGAACCTGTAGCAATGCTATTAAACTTTCCACTTGATCCAATCAGAGCAACATTATTTGATAAACTTACAGTCACTCCAAAAGTATCATCAGCTGCTCCATCACTAGCGACTAGCTTGCCTGTCTCAGCCCAATCATTATCAATCATTTCAAAAATAAATGCTGATCCCGAATGATATCCATTTTCAATATCTTGATTTGCTCCTATTAATGCAACATCACCATCTAAACTTACTGATACCCCAAAATTACCATCATAGAAAATTTCGTTTGCCATCAATTTTTTAGATTCTATCCATTCATCTTCAATTAAATCATATATATATGCAGAACCTGCAGCATCACCTTTAGCTCCAATTAAAACCCTATCACCAGAAATACTCACAGAAGAACCAAATTTGCTGTCAATTGAAGGATTATTGGGTTTGAATTTTATAATTTTTGTCCAATTACCATCCACCAGCTCATATATATACGCTGCACCAGATTTTGTAGCAAATTCACTATCCGAGGAATCCCCAATTATCGCTCGATTGTTATTTAAATCGATTGAGCGACCAAAACTGCCGCTGAAATCGGGTTCATCACTGGTTATTCTTGAGGATTGTAACCACTCTCCATTTATCAAATCAAATACATAAACAGATCCTGAATTCGTATAACTTGAGGTCGCACCTACCATAGCTTGGTCTCCAAAAAGACTCACTGACAATCCTAATATTTCTGGAAAATCAGGCGTTAGTGGTTTTAATAATGCAGTTAAAGTCCAATTTCCTTGAATTTTATCAAAGATATAAGCACCACCGCGATGCGAATCACGCTCATCTCCTGGTATCCCAATTAGTGCTCTATTGCCATTAATACTAACAGCTCTTGCAAATTGAAAAGATGTTGCACCTTCTGCAAACAATTTTTGTTTCTGTGTCAATATATTATTATTTGTTTCAAACGAATAAATTGCTCCAGAAAGTGAAGCTTGTTGAGAGTCATTGTTATTTCCAATTAATATATGCCCATTTGCAAGAGAGACACTCGTACCAAAAGCCCTACCACTATTTAAATCATTTGGCGAAATTTTTTGTGTTAATGACCAATTTCCACTTTCCAAATCAAATAAATAAGCCGACCCAGGAGTGCCAGAAAAGCTTGTTTCATTGTATGAACCAATAAGTACGCTACTGTCATCTAGATCGACTGAAACACCAAAAACCGAATCTCCTTCTTCTTCATCGACAGATAATTTTGTTGTTTCCACCCATGATGCTCCATCATATTCAAAAATATAGGCTGACCCACGTTCTTTATTATTAAACCCATCACTCTCACCCCTAGCTGTGGCCACAAGCCTATTATTAGATATATCTAATGAAAAACCAAAAAAATTATTTGAATTGGCATCGCTGGCTGTTAATTTATTAAAATCCTGCCAATCTTGATTTTGATATTGGTAGATATATACGGACCCAGATCTATTATTTTCAGATTCAGCACCTACCGCAGCAAAATTATTTGATAGACTAACTGGACTTTCAGATTGAAATTCTGTTGAAACATTTTGTGAAGAAAGCTTTTTTGATAATGACCATTCTCCATTAATCAAATCATAAATGTAAGCCGTACCATAATATTCACCAGATCTTATATTAACACCCACAATCAGCCTATCAGCAAACACACTAACTGAACTACCAAAACCAGAAACATCATCTTCTTGAGTTATACTGGCTGTTTTAACCCATGAACTATCTTGCAATTCATATACATCAACCGCATTAGAATAAGGCACACCGACAACTGCTCTGTCCCCATATATACTGACTGAACTCCAATAAAAATCATCAGAATCAGGTAAAACAACATCAGTTTTCACCCATGAGTCATTAATATATTCAAAAAAATAAACAGCAGACATGTTAGTTGCACTTTGAGAGCCCACTATAGCCCTATCACCATCGATTGATATACTTGACCCAAACCTAGTATATTTTCCTCCTATTCCGCTTGGATCTGGAAGTAATTTAGCATCTTGTACAGCAATTTTTAAATGAGTTAAATCATTGGTTTCTTTATAGTTTGTATTTTCACAATAAGCATTTAACGTGTATAAAAAACCAAAGGTTATTACGAGGTGAATTTGTTTAAGTGTTTTCATTTGCGGTCCTGTATCATACTAAGTGGGATTAATCATGATTAGTTTAATAGAAATTGTTTAGAAATACAAACTTTATTTATTGAGGTTCACCTTACTAACTTTCTAAAACCTGTAGAATCTATTAATTATAATCCTTGCTTGAGACTAGCAATAATAAACTTATCTAAATCACCATCTAATACAGATTGGGTGCTTGTATTCTCTACACCCGTGCGTAAATCTTTGATGCGAGATTGGTCTAATACATAAGAACGAATTTGCGAACCCCAACCAACATCGGCTTTTGAATCCTCAGTAGATTGCGATTCTGCTTGGCGTTTTTGCATTTCTAGTTCGTACAATTTGGCCTTGAGCATTTTCATCGCAGCGGCTTTGTTTTTGTGTTGTGAACGGTCATTTTGACATTGAACCACAGTGTTTGTTGGTACGTGGGTCAGTCTAACTGCAGATTCTGTTTTGTTTACATGCTGTCCACCAGCACCTGATGCACGGTAGGTATCAATGCGTACATCAGAAGGATCAATATCAATTTCGATGTCATCATCAATTTCTGGTGATACAAAAACGGCGGCAAAACTGGTGTGACGTTTGTTACTAGAATCAAAAGGTGATTTACGAACTAAACGGTGAACACCAATTTCTGTTCGCAGCCAGCCAAATGCATACTCGCCTTGAACTTCTATGGTAGCAGATTTAATTCCTGCTACATCACCTGCTGAACACTCCAACAAATTGGCTTTGAATCCTTTCTTATCACAATAACGCAAGAACATCCTTAGAACCATTTCCGCCCAATCTTGTGCTTCTGTTCCTCCTGAACCCGACTGAATATCCACAAAGCAATTATTGGGATCCATTGGGTTGGAGAACATTTTTTTGAATTCTAAACGTTCAAGTTTTTTTTGTAGCTTTTCTAAATCCTTCAGGACAATTTGATACGTTTCTTCGTCATCGTCCATTTCCGCCATTTCGAGGAATTCTAGGGTATCGGCTAAACCGGCCTCTAATTCATCAATGGTATTGACCACATCTTCTAATGTTGAACGTTCCTTGCCCAAATTTTGTGCGTGTTCTGGTTTGTTCCAGACACTGGGATCTTCAAGCTCTAAATTGACTTCTTCGAGCTTTTCTTTTTTGACATCATAGTCAAAGAAACCTCCGAAGTTCGGAGGTTCTTAAACTAAAATCTTTGAGTTGTGCGTGTTGTGCAGCTGTTTCCATAGTTTTTTTCTTTTATTAATTATTTATAATTTACTTTTATTGTCTTAGAAGCATTCCAGTTCAAGGCTTGGAAATGCAATTTTACAAGCATAAATGAGCGTTTCTATAACGCAAAAATGGGATGCTTAAGAGACAATAAAATTAAATTATCTGCCTTCTTTGATCAGCTTTTGACGTAGCTCCCAGCGCTCTTGAGCATCAATAGTCATGGTAGCTATCGGCCTTGCCATCAATCTATTTAAGCCAATTTCTTCACCGGTATCTTCACAATAACCATAATCTCCCTCTTGAAGTCGAACCAACGTTTTATGGATTTTGGATAACAATTTTCTATAACGGTCTCTGGTTCTTAGCTCTAAAGTATTTTCTGTTTCGCGAGATGCTCGTTCTGCTTCATCGCCTATATCGCGCACTTCTCCTTGAAGGTTGCTTACTGTTTCTTGAGATTCGATCTCCAATTCTTCTTGCCATTGAACCAAAAGACGGCGAAAATACTCTATGTGTTCATCGCACATATATTCGTCTTTCTTTAAAGGTTTATAATTTTCTTTGAGCTCTAGTTCTGGCTCGTAACTTTCTGGCAAATCATTAATGCTTCTGTCTGACATTAAATTCTCCTGTGTATTTATACGTCTTGTTGACCATAAAACTATCAATATTTTGAGTTTAAATATAAACTCAAAATCTGAGCAGATTTTTGGGCGACTATTTATAACGCAAAGACTCTTTAAGAGCAATATAAAACCGTTAAATAAAACAAAATAACCATGAAATTCATCATTATTAAATTATTAAAGGGCTACAAATATTTTATCAGTCCACTATTGGGCAATCGTTGTCGCTTTTATCCCAGCTGTTCTGAGTATATGATGACTGCGGTTGAAAGGTTTGGTATTATAAAAGGCATCAGTTTAGGTTTAAAGAGATTGGGGCGATGCCACCCAGGTTGCGAAGGTGGTATTGACTATGTTCCAGAACTCAATAACAGCAAAAAACCAACAAGTAACAAGACAGACAAATGTGAGCACGGGCATGACTAGAATACTTATAAAAAATGTCAAAATCGTTAATGAAATGATTATCCTAGAGTCCGATATTGTCATCAAAAGCGATAAGATAGAAAAAATAGGCATTAACCTTAACCATGATGAGGAATCTTTCGAGAATATTATTGATGGTACAGGATTACATTTATTGCCCGGTATGATTGATGACCAAGTGCACTTTAAGGAACCAGGCTCGCCGCACAAAGGCAAATTTTTAACCGAATCGGCTGCTGCTGTGGCTGGTGGCATCACATCTGTTTTAGATATGCCCAACACTTCTCCTCTTACAATTACACAACAGGCCATTGAGAACAAACACGCCATAATTGCAGGCAATTCACATTGTAATTATGGTTTTTACCTAGGGGCAACCAATGACAACATCCAAGACATCAAAACATGTGATACCAGCCTAATTTGTGGCGTTAAAGTCTTTATGGGTGCATCAACTAATATGTTGGTTGACAGTGAAGAAACTTTAGAGCAAATATTTGAACACGCCACCACCTTAGTTGCGACCCACTGTGAGTACTCACCTATGATTGACTCCAATGAACAAGCAGCTAGAGAACAATATGGCGAAGGTGTGCCTATTGCACAACATGCTTTGATTCGTTCACGAGAAGCCTGTATAAAGTCTACAGAAACAGCCATTAAATTGGCTACTAAACACAATACTAAGTTACATGTATTGCACATTTCCACAGCTGAAGAAGTTGCCCTATTTGCTAAATTGCCATTAGAACAAAAAAGAATTACTGCTGAAGCCTGTGTACATTTCACATGGTTTGACGACCGTGATTATGAACGACTGGGCACACAAATTAAATGCAACCCTGCTATCAAACAATGCTCAGATAAAATGGCCATTATTGATGGAATCAATTTTGGCAACATAGATGTTATTGCTACCGACCATGCGCCACATTCATGGGATGAAAAACAAAACAAGTATTTTAATGCACCATCAGGCTTGCCCTTGGTACAAACCGCACTTCCAAGTTTATTAACCCAAGTTAATCAAGGCAAATTCACACTTGAAAAAATAGCGGATAAAACTTCACACAAAGTAGCAGAGTTATTCAATGTCAAAAAACGCGGCTATATTCGAGAAGGTTATTATGCTGATTTGGTATTGGTCAACATGAGAAAACCCAACAAAATTCGCAACAAAGACATGCTTTATACCTGTGGCTGGACACCTTATGATGGCGAAGAATTTACTGCAAGTATTGAAAAAACATGGGTCAATGGTGAGTTAAAATGGAGTGATGGAAAATTATTGGGTGATGCCAATGGCCAAGCACTAAAATATGCTAAACCTTAATAACATGAGACAACAAACCAATACTGGCATTTTCTAACAAGTCTAAGACCAATTCAAAACCTTGGTCTCCTCCATAGTATGGATCAGGGACCTCTAAGTATTTGGAGGATGGGGAAAAACCCATCATTTTGTGAATTTTATGTTGGTGTTGTTTGGGGCAAATCATTTTGACATTCATGTGGTTGTCATTGTCCATAACCACGATATAATCAAAGTTTTCAAAATCGGTATGTGCTATTTTCCTGGCTCTTTGATGACGGATATCAATATCTCGTTCAATTGCAGCTTGCGATGAACGTGAGTCCGGTTTGCCTCCCACATGATAACTGTGTGTGCCTGCAGAATCTATGACGAACTGACTTTTCAAGCCATTGTCATCTACATATTTTTCAAACACACCTTGAGCTGACGGAGAGCGACATATATTGCCCATACAGACAAAAAGCACGCTGGTTTTATTCATGAAAGACTGTCGATATAGTCATTCATGGTATAAAAGCCTTTGTCTTTGTTAACCAACCATTTAGCCACATTAATAGCACCTTGGGCGAATATTACTGGAGTTTTGGCTGTGTGCGATATACTGATAATTTCAGATTTATTTTCTAAATCAATTTTATGAATGCCTGCTACTTCGGCATCACGAATAGATTTTATTTTCACATCATCCAATAAAAACTCATCTTCATGAATAGTTTTTAAAATCCCATGGGGTTTAATACTTCTGGCCAATGTTATCGCCGTGCCAGACGGCCGGTCAGTTTTATGTACGTGGTGAGTTTCAGTGATTTCAACATTCGATGGCCTTAGTTGAGTATATTTTGACAACAAGTGCTGAATTAAATTAACTGAAATAGCGAAATTGGATGCCCACAATACTGGTATTTCCTGCGCTGCATTTTCAATTTCTTTGAAGTGTTTTTTACTCAATCCTGTGGTGCCAGTGACTAACGGTGTTTTTGTTTCGATACAATGATTCAACACAATTTCAAAGGCATCGGGAGTTGAGAAATCTATCCAGGCATCTGATTTTTCACAAGTATGGCCAATATTGATGCCTTTGTTTGTATATTTGCTGTGTGCGGAAACCAAACCACAGCTAATCGAGAGATTATCATCTGATTCTATTATTGGAATAAGTCTTTGCCCTATTCTTCCACTTATGCCGGATATGCCTATTTTTAATTTCATTTGTTTTGCTCTTTTATTATAAGGAACGCAGAGATTCGCAGAGGAATCGCAGAGTTACGCAAAGTTTTATTTATTATTCCAAATTTCTTCTATTTTCTTATTGCCCCACAATGATGTTAAATTTGTTTCAAACGCAGGATGAGCTACTTCTGAAAACCAATTTTCTTTAATTCCATAAAATTGCACAGTTAGAAAGTTGAGTAGCTCATTATAACCGTGCATCTCCTCATTTATTTCATTATAAGTCCCTTCATCATCAATACGAAAACCTATACAAATCTCATCAATACTGAATAAATCCACTTTGAAAGCAAATATCTCCAATACTGATTCCCAAGCAAATTTTTCAATGCAAATATCTTTTTCCATATAATAAAGATTTATTTCATCAAATATTATTGATATTTTTACCTTTTCAACCATCAAATTTCTCTGTGTGTCTCTGCGATTCCTCTGCGAATCTCTGCGTTCCTTATCTTAGCTTTTTAATTTATCCATAAAGCTTTTAACAGAATCAAACCAACCATGTTGGTTTGGATTGTGTTTGGTGCCACCTTTGGTAATAGATTCTGATAGTTGTTTAATTAATTTCTTTTGAAAATTGGTTAAGTGTACGGGTGTTTCTACGTTAACTTTACACATTAAGTCACCTGTGCGGTGTGAACGAACAGATTTGACACCTTTGCCGCGCAGTTTAAACACTTTTCCAGATTGAGTTTCAGATGGAATTTTTAGCTTGACTTCACCATCAAGTGTGGGAATTTCAATTTCTCCACCCAAAGCGGCTGTGGCAAAATCTATTGGCATTTCAGCATATAGATCATCGTTATCGCGTTCAAATATTTCATGCGGCAAGACATTCATGTCTACATACAAATCACCTGACACACCACCGGATGGGGCGGCTTCACCTTCGCCAGTTAAGCGAATTCTATCCCCATTGTCAACGCCTGCTGGCACTTTCACATTGAGTTTTTTGTTTTCTCTAACGCGCCCTTCTCCATGGCATTTATTGCATGGATTTTCAATCTCTTGCCCTTTTCCGTTACAAGTTGGACAAGCCTGTTGCACCGAAAATATGCCTTGCTGCATGCGTACTTGGCCTTGACCATGACACATGCTACATGTTTTGCTTTTGCCGTCTTTTGAACCTGATCCATCACATGGCTCACAAGCAGACATGGTGGGTATATTTATTTCTTTTGTTATACCTGAAACAGCTTCTTCTAGTTCAACTTCAATCTCAATTTGTACATCACGGCCACGTTGTTGCTGTTGCCTTCGACCTCCGCCACCAAATATATCACCGAAAATATCTCCAAATATATCACCCACATCCGCACCATGAAAACCACCGCCTCCTGGGCCTTGGTTAACCCCTTCTGGGCCAAACTGATCATACCTTGCACGCTTATTGTCGTCACGAAGTGTGTCATATGCACGATTTACTTCTTTAAATTTATCCTGTGCATCAGGTGCATCATTGCGATCAGGATGGTACTTCATCGCTGCGCGTTTGAAGGCTTTTTTTAATTCAGGCTTGGTTGCGGATTTGCTAACACCCAATATTTCGTAATAATCTGTTTGTGACATTTTTTACCTTTACTCTTGTACTAAATAGAAGACAATTCATGATGGGCGAGGCCCATCTTACATTTCTATTTTAATTTACAGTTTTTTTGTAAGATGGGCCCAGCCCATCATCTAGATACACAAAAGCCCTTAACCGAAATTAAGGGCTTTGTTCTTACATTTTAACTTATAAAAAGTTATTTTTTATCATCTTCTTCTGATACTTCTTCAAACTCAGCATCTACCACATCGTCATCATCAGCATCAGGGTCTTCAGTTGGTGATTCACCACCTTCTGCTCCAGCTTGAGCTGCTGCCGCTTGTGCTTTTTGCATTACTGGCGCTAATACAGCTTGCAAAGCTTCTGCAGCTTTGTCGATGGCTTCTTTGTCGTCTTCTTTCATCGCGTCATTCACTTTTGTGATCGCTTCTTCGATGTCTGCACGTTCGCCGTCTTCAATACTGTCTTTGTTATCTTCAATTAAAGTCTTGGCAGAATGAACCATACCATCGGCTGCATTGCGCGATTTAACCGTTTCTTGGAATTTTTTGTCTTCCTCAGCGTGCAATTCAGCATCTTTAACCATTTGTTCAACTTCTTCATCAGTCAAACCTGAACCAGCTTTGATTTCAATGCGCTGTTCTTTGCCTGTGGCTTTGTCTTTGGCTGAAACATGTAAGATACCATTTGAATCGATGTCGAATTCAACTTCAATTTGTGGCATACCACGTTGTGCCGGAGCAATACCTTGCAAGTCAAAACGACCCAAAGATTTATTCGCTGATGCAATTTCACGTTCGCCTTGTAAAACGTGGACTGTAACCGCTGCTTGATTGTCTTCTGCTGTAGAAAACACTTGTGAAGCCTTCGTCGGAATCGTTGTGTTTTTATCAATCAGCTTAGTCATCACACCACCCATGGTTTCAATACCCAAAGACAATGGCGTTACATCCAATAACAATACATCTTTAACATCACCTGACAATACACCACCTTGAATCGCTGCACCCATGGCTACTGCTTCATCAGGGTTCACATCTTTACGTGGTTTTTTGCCAAAATAATCTTCAACTACTTCTTGCACTTTAGGCATGCGTGTTTGACCACCAACCAAAATAACATCATCAATTTCTGATAAACTTAAACCAGAATCTTTAACCGCCGTTTTACAAGGAGCAATGGTGCGCTCAACTAGTTCTGCAACCAATGCTTCTAATTTAGCACGGGTCATTTTCATGTTTAAATGTTTAGGACCAGATGCATCAGCAGTAACATAAGGCAAATTGATTTCTGTTTGCTCACTTGATGATAATTCAATTTTAGCACTTTCTGCAGCATCTTTAAGACGTTGCAAGGCCATTGGATCATTTTTAAGATCGACACCTTGGTCTTTTTTAAATTCTTCAACGATGTAATCAATGATACGTGCATCAAAATCTTCACCACCTAAGAAAGTATCTCCATTGGTTGCCAACACTTCAAATTGTTGCTCACCATCGATGTCTGCAATCTCAATAATTGACACATCAAATGTACCACCACCTAAATCGAATACTGCGATGGTTTTGTCACCGCCTTTCTTGTCCATACCATAAGCCAATGCTGCTGCAGTAGGCTCATTGATGATACGTTTAACTTCAAGCCCTGCAATTTTACCTGCATCTTTGGTCGCTTGACGCTGCGAGTCATTAAAGTACGCAGGAACTGTTACAACAGCTGCCGAAACCTTTTCACCCAAGTAATCTTCGGCAGTTTTCTTCATTTTCATCAAGATACGCGCTGAAACTTCTTGTGGAGATAATTTTTTACCTTTTACTTCTACCCAAGCATCACCATTGTCAGCACCAATAATTTTATAAGGCACTAAGTCCATGTCTTTTTTCACTGCTTTTTCACTGAACTTACGTCCAATCAATCTCTTGATTGCAAACAGTGTGTTTTCTGGATTGGTTACCGCTTGACGTTTGGCAGATTTACCCACTAAAATTTCGTTGTCATCAGCGTATGCAACAATTGAAGGGGTGGTTCTATCGCCTTCAGAGTTTTCAATTACTTTAACTTCGTCGCCTTCCATTACGGCAACGCATGAATTGGTTGTTCCTAAGTCTATTCCTATAATTTTTGCCATTTTCGTGGACCTCTTTGTATATTTTAATTTATATTTTTAAGATTTAAACAAGCTGTTTATTTACTTGTTTTTCAAGTTGTTACTAATGTATGGTTAATCAGATATTTTTCAAGTATTATTTACTAACAACAACCATCGCAGGGCGCACTAAACGGCCATTTAATATGTATCCTTTTTGGAATACATCTACAATAGTATTTGGCGCTAAATTTGGATTAGGGATTTGCGTCATGGCTTCATGAAATTCTGGATTGAATTTTTCGCCTTCTGGATTAATCACCTCTACACCATTGTCTGCCAATACTTTTAACAAAACTTTTTGCGTCATGATAGTACCTTCTATCATTTGCTCAACTGTCATTTGTATATCGTCTTTGGCACAAGCTTCTAATTCTTTGTCCATGCTATCAGCAACCGGAATCAGCGATTTGGCAAATTTATCGATAGAAAATTTACGTAAATTATCTAAATCTCTGGCATTGCGCTTACGAACATTGTCCGCCTCTGCGCGCATGCGCATGATTTCTTCTTTTAACTTGGTGACTTCTGTGCTCAAATCGTGTTGTTTTTCTGCAATTTCAGATTCAATTTCTTCGATTTTTTCTTCAGTTTCATCCATCTCATCTAAGATCTCTTCAACTACTTGCTCAGCTTTTTTGTCCATTTCCACTTCATTTTCCATTTCTTTTTTTGGGGTTTCTTCATTCATCTTGTTCATTCTCTGTAATATGGATACAATAACAAACCGTAATATAATGTTTGAATGTTATTTTTCAATGTTGAAATCACTTTTTATTAAAAATTATGTACTAATTAGACAATTGGATTTGGACTTCTCCCATGGTTTTCATGCTTTTACAGGAGAAACAGGTGCCGGCAAGTCAATCATTGTGGGTGCATTGTCGTTAATACTGGGCAATCGAGCCGATTATTCAGTGATACGCAGTGGTGAAAAAAAATGTGAAATCAGTGCACTGTTTGATATCAATAAAAATCAGCAAGCAAAAGAGTGGTTACATCAACAAGATATTGACCACAATGATGAAATCGAATGTCGCCGAGTAATTACTGCTGATGGCCGTTCTAAATCATGGATAAATACCCGACCTTGTTCTAATGCCAGTTTAAAACAATTGGGTGAATTATTGGTACAAATTCATGGGCAACATGATCAAATCAAACTCAATAATGCCAAATATCAATTACAAATCATTGATCAAGCAGGCGATTACCAAACGAAGTTAAGCAAACTGGCTGATTTAGCCTACCAATACCAACTAATAAATACCGAATTAAAACAAATAGAACTGGCAGGTGCGTTAAACGAATCTGACAGTCAATTGTTGCAATACCAATACCAAGAACTGGAACAACTCAATTTAACTGCAACTGAACTGGATGAGTTACACAGCCAACAAAAAAGTTTAACCCATGCCGTTGAGGTTATTGACGGTTTAGAACAGTCTTTATCCCAATTAGAAAACAATGGAGTTACCGAAGTCATCGCCTCACTAAAAAATATTGGCGCACTTGATTTAACAGAAATCCTTGGCATGCTGGAAGAGGTCAGTATTAATTTAAATGAAGTCGAAACTCAATTGCAAGGCAAGCATGATGGCATTGAAGTCAACCCTGAGAAACTACATCGAGTTGAAAACAGGCTAGAACAAATTTATCAAACAGCCAGAAAACACCAAGTTTCTACAGAATTCCTTTACCAACATACATCAGACCTCTCAGCCAAACTTGAATTAAATAGCGCACAAAAAGAAAACAGAGAAAAATTATTATCCAAAAGAGAAACGGTGTTTAATTCGTATAATAAAATTTCCATGCAAGTTTCTAATTTGCGAACAAAAACAGCCAAAGCATTTGCCAGTCAGACTACTGATATTGTTCAACAATTGGGATTGGGTAAAGCACAGTTTTTAGTCAAAATCTCACAGAACTCAGAAGCCAAAGTCAATAAATCTGGCCAAGACAACTGTACTTTTGAAGTCATCATGAATCCAGGGCAAGAACCACAAGCAATGTCAAAAACAGCATCCGGCGGCGAGTTATCGAGAATAGCTTTAGCCATTGAAATTTGTAAAAAGCAAGATGACCAATCCTCAAGTTTTGTGTTTGATGAAGTCGATGCGGGAATTGGCGGTGCTGTGGCTGAAACCGTTGGTAAATTAATGCGTAAATTGAGCATGAATCAACAAGTTTTTGCCGTGACTCATTTGCCACATGTTGCCGGTTTATCCCATCATCATTATTTGGTGAGTAAATCGGAAGTGAACGGTTTAACTGAAAGTTATGTAACTTTATTGGGCGAGAAACAGCGTATTCATGAGTTAGCTAGGATGTCAGGTGGTTCAACTATTACTGAAACCACTTTAGAACAAGCTAAAGCGTTTATACTTAATTAATTATTTACACAAAAAAACCCAAATCAGAAATTTGGGCTTTTAATAACTCTGAAACTGACTAAAACTATTCAGCTATAGCTTTTGACCATTCTGCTACACGATCTGCATTTGCTTCAAGAACAGCGCTTGCATCACCTTCGATTGAAATAGATTTTATCTCATCACCACCGGCAATGGCATTAACAATATCCATATCCGCAGCACTTTCAACAACACCAAAAACCGAATGCTTTCCGTCCAACCAAGGAGTCGGCTCATGGGTAACAAAGAATTGTGAACCGTTGGTTCCTGGTCCTGCATTGGCCATCGATAAAACACCTGCTTTATCGTGGTTGAGGCTGGCATCAAACTCATCTTCAAAACGGTAGCCTGGGCCACCTGTTCCAGTTCCTAATGGACAACCACCTTGGATCATAAAATTAGGAATCACCCTGTGGAATGAAACATCGTCATAAAAACCAGATTGTGCCAAATTAACAAAGTTAGCGACCGTAACTGGTGTTTCATTGGGTGTTAGAACTAAGTTGATATCACCTTTGTTGGTGTGTATTACTGCTTTTAAAGTCATTTGTCTGCTCATATTGTATTAAATTCAAATCAGAATATAGGGGCTTTATTACTAAACCCAAGTATTAACGTTGATTATTTTGTTGTTGATACATGTTCTGTGCGCGTTGAAATAATATCCAACTGGTAAAAATATATTTGTCACAAGAAATGGGTTTATTACCACGGTGTGTATGAGTAAAGCTTGCTGGAGCAATGACCATAGTTCCTTGTTTGGGTTTAGACTTTAGATTTTGATAATAAAATTCAGTTTCTCCACCTTCTTCTACATCGTTTAAATAAAACATCCACAGTAAGTTTCTATGTAATGAATCTTGTTGTGGGTCTGTTGGGTGCGGATAAAATTCTGAATGCCAATGAAAATATCCACCTTTCCCTTTGAGGTACTTTTGCATATTAACTGATCCCAACCGATAAACAGCATGCAAGTAATTGGTCAGAGTTCCATCATTCATACCCGCTACATCCTTATAAGACAAGGTTTTAAGTTCACCTTTTGGAGACTTGTACATGATTGAAATCGCGCCTGCCAATAAGAAAGGGAACTCTCTTGCATAAGCTATTAATCCTTTTAACACAGTATTTTGAATATGCATCATTTCTGATTGCCACTCATCAGCGAAATTGGTAACTGTAATATCAATACTGTTCTTTTTAACCAAATCCACCCCATTTCCAGTTTTCCCTTGGTGCTGGTTTTTACTTTTATTGAACTTAACTATGCAAGACTCACAAAAATCCTTATCTAATGCATTGTCTATTATTTTTATAAATTGTGGCATATTAATTGTTGAATATATGTAGTAAGTTTTTATTTTAACAGATAACTAGAGACCTTTGCACAACTATGTGGCAAAAGAAAAAATAGAGAAAAATTCTAATGGAGAGAATTTTCACGCAAGCCGCGAAGTGGAAAATATCATGGATGATACGCATCAAATTTGCCAAATTGAGGCGGAAATTACAGGTAATATAGCTGGCTAATGACAAGATTTTCAACGATAAGTTGGTGAATTTAATCATTTTTAACTTGTCATCATAGTTATTCAAAGGTCTCAACTATTTGAAACAATAAAAAAAGCCCGAACTAGTCGGGCTTTTTTACTGAACTAAAGTCAATACTTAGTTAGCTTGTGTTCTCAAAGAGAACCCTGAAGCTGCACTGTATCCGCGGATATCAATATACCAAGTACCACTGGCTGGTGCATC
>JAJRQG010000073.1 GCA_024280395.1 Gammaproteobacteria bacterium
CATCATCTGCAATATTTTCAATCACAATTGCATCATCCCCTTCTGTTGCATCTGTATCCATTGAATCGTCCATTGATTCATTCATCGTTTCGTCCATTGATTCATTCATCGTTTCGTCCATTGATTCATTCATTGAATCATTCATCGTTTCGTCCATTGATTCATTCATTGAATCATTCATCGTTTCGTCCATTGAATCACTTTGCATCGTATCATCAACCATTTCGGTAGAATCTGACTGAGTTTCTCCCCATACATCATCTGTTGCCATGGTTTCTGACATTGTATCTGTTGAATCTGATTGACCATCTTCCTTAACCATTTCTTGTAACTGTGCCAAATCTGAATCTTTTAAAGAAAGTGCAAGTTTTTGATCTTCAATGATTTTTTCAAGTTCTCTGACGCGTCCTGACAACTCTGAATTTTCCAAACTTGAACTAATTAGCTGTTCTTTTGCCCTGTTCAAATCTGCGACTGTCTGGGTATTCACTCTACTGCTTGTAGAATTTCCCGATGAATAGTCCATTTCAGAAGAATCAGAATCACTTGGTGGAATCAATTCAATGCCATAATCAGTAGACGATGTATTATTTGAATTTGATGAAGAGTCATCAGTTTGCATCCTTGACCATTTTTGCATGTGAGATTTGACTTCAGAAGCAGCTTGACCATTAGAAATCATTGAAACTTGATCCGAGTCCGGAATGGTTAGAATCGCACCTTTTTTCAATTGGTTCATGTCATCATGTAAAAAAGCATCTAGATTATTGTTAAATATTGACACCATCATTTGTTGAGGAGTATTGCCATCGTTATAACGACTGGCTATTTTCCACAGTGTATCTCCTGATTCCACGACAACTTGACTTGAAGAATTATAGTTATTGGTTTTTATTTGTGTACTAGGTTGAGTTGTGGATTGAGTTTGGCTTTTAATTTGTGCAGGGGCTTCATAAGTACTGGTTTCTACTGGCTTTGAATATTCATTGGTTTGAGTATTGTTAAACAAAGGGGGATCTAATAATATAGTATACTCTCTTAATAAGTGCCCATTAGACCAATCAACAACCAATAACAAAGATACTATTGGTTCACTAACTGGGCCAAGAGAGGTTACCTGAACAAATTTTTGTCCATTTTTTTCAATTACACCTACTTGAATATTAGATGGAACATAAGATTTATCTAAGCCAACCTTTTCATATTCAGCAAATGAAGCTACAGAAACCTCAATACTTTCAATCTCTTCAGAACTGTCAATTACGAAAGGGATTTCCCCATTCAAGACCTCATCTAATGCCGAATCAACTTGCAACCCACCTAAGCCCAATGCGAAAGTTTGTGATGCAAGAAGTAAACTCGCAGGAAGGATTAGTTTTCTAAATTTTTTATTCATTTATAGCTCCATACAACTCAATGAAAATTATGTTTTTTGAGAATTACTTTAATATTAACCAAAATTTGTTAACAATCCAAGAATTAATATTAAAAAAACACGCTAAGTTACTAAATAAGCTGCATTTTTATCATTTCTTCAGCTATTTGTATACTATTCAATGCAGCTCCTTTCCGGATATTATCTGATACAACCCACAGATTTATTCCTTTATCACACGAAATATCTTTTCTTACCCTGCCTACAAAAACAGGGTCTTTTCCTGTGCAAGTTTGTTTTGGTCTTGGGAATTCCATTTTATTTGTATTATCTAACACTTGAACGCCATCTGCTTTTTTTAATAAAGTCAAAACCTCATTTACGGTGATTTCTGAATCTGTTTCAATATGCAGCGCTTCAGAGTGACCATAAAAAACAGGAACCCTCACACAAGTTGGATTAACTTTTATATTTTGATCCAATATTTTTTTGGTCTCCCATACCATTTTCATTTCTTCTCGTGTATACCCATTCTCTTGAAAAGTATCAATCTGAGGAATCACATTAAAGGCAATTTCTTTGGAGAATACATCTGACTTAATTTCTTGAAAACTTAATAACGATGTAGTCTGTTTCGCAAGTTCGTTAATACCTGTTGCCCCTGCTCCTGATACGGCTTGATAAGTAGCCACATTAATACGTTTAATACCAACTGCTTTGTGAATAGGTGCTAATGCTACCAACATTTGTATGGTCGAACAATTAGGGTTGGCTATGATATTTCTGGGTTTATAGCCTTTTAATGCTTCAGGGTTAACCTCAGGAACAACTAAAGGAACATCATTCTCCCTTCTAAAGTGCGAAGTATTATCAATAACTATACAGCCCGTTTTACCCGCAATAGGTGCATATTTGGCAGATACAGAACCACCAGCAGAAAACAAAGCGATGTCAACTTGGTTAAAATCGAATTTATCCAAGTCTTGTACTTTAAGGGTTCTTCCTCCATATTGAACGGTTTTATTTGTACTGCGACTGCTGGCCAACGCATAGATATTGTCAATGGGAAACTTTCGCTCTTTTAAGATTGAAAGCATCACCTCACCTACTGCACCAGTTGCTCCTACTACTGCAACATTGTATTTCTTTGTCATTTTAATTACCTACTCTCTCACTCTAATATTTTCCGCACAAAGCGTTATTTCTTAAAATATGATCCATTAGTACCAAAGCCAACATGGATTCTACTATTGGCACAGCGCGAATTCCCACACAAGGATCGTGTCTGCCTTTTGTAACCACCGTTACATTGTTACCAAATTTATCAACTGATTTTGCAGGCAACCTTAAACTTGAGGTCGGTTTAAAAGCCACATTAACCAGTACATCTTGTCCAGAACTGATTCCTCCAAGAATTCCTCCAGCATGATTAGATTGAAATTTACCATCGACTATTTCATCGCGGTGCACAGAACCATTTTGACTAACACTTTCAAATCCAGCACCAATTTCTACGCCTTTGGTGGCATTGATGCTCATCATTGCACTGGCTATATCGGCATCTAATTTCCCATATACTGGTTCACCCAATCCAACAGGTACATTGATGGCTTGGACAGCAATATTGGCTCCAACGGAATCTCCTGATTTTCTCAACGCATCCATATATGCTTCAAGTTCTTGAATTTGTGTTGTGTTTGGACAGAAAAAAGGATTGTTTTCTTTTTCTTTTAAATCTACTTTATCTATAACTACCGAACCCAATTGAGCCAACCAAGCCGTCGCTTCTATATTGAAATGTAGTTTCAGCCATTTCTTGGCCAATGCCCCTGCAGCAACTCGCATGGTTGTTTCGCGCGCTGAAGACCTACCACCGCCTCGATAATCTCTGATACCAAACTTATGCCAATAGGTATAGTCAGCATGTCCTGGACGAAATTGATCTTTAATTTCAGAATAATCTTTAGAACGAGCATCGGTATTCTCAATCAATAAGGCAATCGGCATACCTGTGGTTACACCTTCAAACACACCCGACACAATTTTTACATCGTCTTTTTCTTTGCGCTGTGAAGTGTGTCTAGACTTGCCGGTTGCCCGTCTTAGAAGTTCAGTTTTTATTTCTTCAACAGTGATTTCCATACCTGCAGGAAAACCATCAATCACACAACCAATCATTGGTCCGTGCGACTCTCCGAAAGTGGTTATCTTTAATAATTTCCCAAATGAATTGAATGACATGTGTTACTCATTAATTTTCTATAGTGAATTGGCATTTTAACAATCTTTTTAAATAAAAGCCTAAAAAAATTCATGAGTTAATTGTTTTTAAATGAGTTAAATGTGTTTATGACTATTTATCGAGCTTTTTACCATCCCATTTTTGGTTTGACCAAGCATTAGTTTCCCATGTCCATTGGCCTTTGAATAAAGTCTTGTCCTTATTTAGAGTGAACTTGAGCAAACCCCATCTCTTTTTATTTGTAAAAAAACCAAAAATAACTCCATTTTTTTGATTGAAAATTGCGTGGATTTTCCCTAATGTATCATATTCCCCCTTCACATAAACTTCTTCTTGAGACAATACTAGCTGCCCGAAATTTGTATCCCAAGTTCCCTCAATATTCCTATATCTATCAATTCCAATCACTGGTAGAACTTTATTTTCGATAACTTTAGAGCCATTCCATTTGAGCATTTTATCAATATCATCAAAATACCAGTCTCCCTTGTAACTGTTTTGTTTTTCATCTAACTTGAAAATAAAAGAACCTTCTTTTTTCAATTTAGCATCATAAAAAACCCCATGCAGTTCATTGGCAACAGAAACTCCCATGATAAAACCATTTTTTGCATAATTTCCAAACAACAAAGTGGTTTCTTTATAGCCCGTTGTATATTCAATAAAGTTAATTTTACCAAAAGTACTTAGCCACTGTCCTTGCCACGGTGAAGATTGTACAAAAGGGACTAAAACACAATTCAGTACAAATATAAGAATGATTTTTTTCACAGTATTATTCCTAAAAATCAGCATACTATCACGATAAGATAGATTAAATTTAACAATTTTCTAAAATCGATGCTTTATTTAAAAAAGATTGGAACAAAGACTCGTGTTCAATCAATGTATTCCGATTAATTACACAAACGCCGTCGCCGCCACTTGTAAATTCAATCCATTCGAAGGAAATTGCAGGAAATGCCGATTCTAGTAATTCATCTGAATAACCCACTTCTAGAAATAGAATTCCCTTTTTTGATAAATATTTGGGTGCGCTCAACATAATCTCTACCGGTATTTTTAGACCATCTTGATCTGCTACCAAACCTAGCTTTGGTTCAGTCTTGTACTCATCCGGCAACTCATCATATTCTGTTTGGCTCACATAAGGTGGGTTTGTTATAATTAAGTCATAAGTATCATTTATGTTTTGAAATAAATCTGACTGGATTAGTTTTACTTCAACCGATAACTTATCTTTGTTTTCTTTGGCTAAACTTAAAGCATCATCCGAAATATCGGAAACATCTACTTTAATGTGTTTGTTGTATTTTGCCAAACTAATCCCAAGACACCCTCCTCCCGTGCATAAATCTAAAGCAGAATGGATGTTTTTCATGTTAAGCCAAGGTTTAAATCCATTCTGTATCAATTCAGCGAAGGGCGAACGAGGCACCAATGCCCTTTCATCACTAATAAAAGATAATCCACAGAAATTTACTTCACCCAATACGTATGCCATGGGTTTTAAGCTTGTGAGTCGTTGTTCCACGTATGAGCGTGCTTTATCTATATAAGGTTGAGCAATATTTTCCTGCCCTGTTGAAAGAATTTTATCCACTTTTTGCTTTAAAATATGCATCAATACCATCATCGCTTCATCTTGAGCATCAACCACACCGTGCCCATAGAACAGTTTAGGAGAGGATAATTGCTCTACAAGCTGAATAAATAATTGTTCTTTTGTCACAAGTTGTGTATCTGAAGGTAAAAAAACGTACAATGCCTATTGTTTTCAATTGTGTCAATAAATATTATGAGCAAATCTACAAAATTGATCACTGTTATTGCAATCATTGCCGCAATTTCAGGTTTTTATGTTTCCAAACAATACTTTGAAGCATCTTCTACTCCAGAGTTTCAGTCACTACTTGTTTATCCAGAAAAGAAAACTTTTAGTGGATTTCAGTTGCAAAGCCACAATTCCAATATCACCATCGATGATTTTGCTGGAAAATGGACATTGCTTTTCTTTGGTTTTACTCATTGTCCCGATGTTTGCCCAACCACGCTCACCGAATTACAAAAAGTATTTAAATTACTCAAAACTGAAGAAAAACCCGAAGTCCTTTTCGTTTCTGTAGATCCAGAACGAGATACGCCTGAATCATTGAACGAATATACACGATTTTTTAATAAAAACTTCAAATCAGCAACATCAGATCCTGCCAACATACTGGCCATTGCATCACAAGTGGGTGTAGCCTATCATATTGGAGAACATGCAACGGATGATAAGAACTATTCTGTTGATCATACTGCCGCCATTTTTTTAGTCAACCCAGACAAACAACTCTATGGATTATTTCGTTCACCCCATGATGCGCAGAAAATTGCTCATGATTTAGAGATATTATTAGGTAACTAAAACAAATGAAAAGAAAAATATACACCTTGATTCAATACGTTTTACCACACAGACTGCTGTCATCCATCGTTAATCGTTTAATGAGAGTTGAAAATAATACTGTCAAAAACTTCATCATCAATAAAATCTGCAAAACATACAATGTCAATATACAAGAAGCCGCATCTGATAATTTAGATGATTATAAACACTTTAATGCCTTCTTTACTCGCGAATTAAAAGCCGGTGTAAGGCGAATAGACAGTGATGAAAAAAGTATTATTTCTCCCGTTGATGGAGCCATTAGCCAATGTGGAGACATAAAAAAAGGACGAATATTCCAAGCAAAAGGCTTTGACTTCACTGTTGAAGAACTGTTGGCTTGCGACAAACACACCGCCAAATATTATCAAGATGGAAAGTTTGCAACCATTTACTTGTCTCCAAAAGATTACCACCGCATGCATGCACCAATGGACTGCGAAGTCAGTAAAACTGTACATATTCCTGGGCGATTATTCAGTGTGGCCAAATGGACAGCAGAAAGTATTCCACGCTTATTTGCACGCAATGAACGTTTGGTGTGCTACTTAGAAACACAATATGGGCAAATTGCATATATCCTGGTGGGTGCAATTATGGTCTCCAGCATGGAAACAGTATTTAATGGTTTGGTTACACCACCTTACGCCAAACAAGTCACCGAAGTCCCAATTATAGGCAATCAAAATCTAGCAAAAGGTGATGAAGTAGGACGATTCAACATGGGCTCAACCGTTATTTTATTGTTCCCTCCGGGCTTGGCAAAATTAGAAAAAGAGCTAATCGAAAACAAAATCGTGAAATTGGGTGAAAAAATTGCAACCATTTTGCAGTAAAAATGTAAAATTGATTGTCCTATAAACAACTGAACAAAACTAAATCCTATGAAATTATTGATATCCTTACTTTTTATAACATTAAGTTCATCTGCTACTGAAATTACTTTTTCACAGAATAGAAGTGAAATTTCAACTCAGGAAATAGAAGGAATAAAAGCACCCATATTAAAAACACTTGCAGAGGTCACTCAATGGGCTGACCTTGTAGCCGTAGCACAGGTGGATGACATCGAATATGAACAGGTAAGAAAACTTAATGCCAAAGGATATGCTTTTTTAAACATATTGGTGCCTTACAAAGGAGCTTCAAGAGACAAACCCATTGCTGTAATTGCTACAGGATTTGAAGACAATGTTTGTTATTATCCAGATCGTGTAAACGAAGGAGAGCGATTCTTAGTTTTCCTCAAAAAAGCACCTGGTGAATTTGACAATGTCTATTACGGATTTAAACCTTTTTGTCAATTTCAGGTTTTACTTTCTGATTTGGGACAATATATATTAAGAACCCCAATAGATATTGTTAAAATTCCAAAAGATCTCATTGAACCTCATCAGTTTAATGATCCCCATGCAATGGTTGATGCGACGTTATGGACAAGCATTTCTAGACAAAAATATGCCGACAAATATCAATGTAAAATTATTGAGACCGAAGATGAGTTCAATAAATATTATTATCTGCGCTATACCAAAGGCGTGCCTATTTACAAAGTAAGACCACTTTTGAAAATCAAATATAAGCCAAGAATCAGCTCAAAACAAATGTAACAATCCATATCAATACGGGAATAACAAAACCCATAATTGCAAATAAATATGCCAGTTTAAGAAGATAGTATTTACGTTTTAGCACCAAACCGATTTGATAAATATCTTTAACTAAAAACTGTTGTGCACTTTGATTATCACGGAGGTTTTGTTTGATGAAATTCGTATACTCTATTTCTGAAAAACTGGTAAAAGAACCAAAAAATAACGGGTTTGGCATTTTTTCTATCGACACGCCCTTTAATTTTCTGATGTTTTTTGGTATCAGAACCAAAGTCGTTAAAATGATGGGAATTAGCTCCAAAACTATAAAAACAGCCAATGGAATAATAATTTGCTTGTTGTAATCGGACAATGTCAACAATCTTGTAAATACAACTGTAAACATCAAAACCAAAGTACCGATTAAAATATTGGCTTTTTGATCTGCCATCAAATTTAACTGCGTTTGATTTTGATGGGCAGTGCGCAAGGTCTGAATAACATCACGGTCACAATTTGAATTGATTTGATTTGGCATAACTATTTTAACCCTATTATTTCAATACCAGTATAACACCAATTAATTTTTATTTAACCAAATCCCGATATAGAAATGCGCTTGAGAGTGCAAGTAACTGATGTGCATAGGAAATCAAGAAAAACTAAATCCACCTTATTGGTGATGAAACTTTTTCTGGATTTTCTAAGTGCATCAAGGGCTTTTGCTAACATCGTATTTTCTATATCGGGATTTGGGCTTAAGGAGACTTAATATATTTGAGCCTTGATTCAAAAACCCGTGCCATGGATTTTTTAACAATTATTCCTATTAACCAACCAATTATAGGTGTTGTCACCTCAAAATGAGAGTGCCAATCCACTTGAGTTTTTCCATTTAATTGTTTGAAATCTAACCACCCTTTATGATGTTTAATGGGCTTTTGAGGCGTGATTGATGTAATGAGATACGAAAACCTAATGTTTTCTTGGTAGCCCGTAATTTCCTCTTCAAAAGTCAACTTTTCACTAACTACTTTTCTAACTACTCCCACTCCATTTCTATCCGTTTTCCATTCTTTTATCAGGGTGCATTGAATCCCACCACCCGATAAAAACTCAGCATGGTCGCTAATTTTAGCAAATATTATTTTCAAGTCTTCATTGTAGGTTTCAGTTACATGAATTTTATGCATATCAATTCCCCCTTATTTTATTAAGATAGTATACATGTTGTAGTTAAAGAAAATTGTATCAGAAATTATTTTTACATTTATAAAAAAGCAATAGGCTCTTTGATTTATCGTCTTCTCTTAATTCTGTACATTGCCATATCTGCTTTCATTAATAAAGAGTCAACAGAATCTGTTTCATCTTTAAAGCTTGATATGCCAATTGAAGCGCCAATATTGTTATATATATTACTGCCAATTCGGTATTCAGCAGTTAGTCGGCCCATCAATTCATTTTTTACTCGACTGGCTTTATATTCCGTTGGATTTATATCTGTGATAATTATAACAAACTCATCACCGCCTATCCTTGCAACTATGTAATTGTTATACTCCCGAGCATTTAACCGATTTGCCACCTCTTTTAACAATTCATCTCCTGTAGCATGTCCATATTGATCATTTACAGACTTAAACCCATCAAGATCAATATAAAGCACAGATAAAAAAGAATGATTACTCATAGCTTCTGCAAGCAATAATTTAAGCTTTGTTATCAAATAGTGCCTATTGGGTAATTGGGTTAAAGCATCATGATTCACCATATGGTCTAGGTGTTTTTTTGTCTCTTTGTGTTCTTCTATTTCTACTAAAAGTTTTTCTTGTAAGTACAATACAGCTACTGCTGATTTTGACATCTGTATTGCCTTGATTAGGTATACGAATTGTATAATAATTAAAGTAAAAGCCAAGGTAAAATAAAATTGACCAGACTTGGTGACCACATAAATGGTATAGGGAAGCATGGTGACGGATAATATAATTATATTATACTTTAACATGATAGCATAACTACTTAATGTTAAAGATGAAATTGTAAGTAAAATAATTAATATATACATCTCATATTGAACTAAAACATTAGCTTGCAACAAGAATGCAGAAACACCAAATAAGAATGCTGCTGAGGCGCCAAACCCCATGCGCAACCATAGCCAAAATGATACATTATCATTGTTCAGGGTGATTTTTTTAAAAGCCAATTCTGCCATAAAAACACCTATTGAAAATATCAACACCAATGAATTCCAGAAAATCATTTTCTGAAAATCAACTCCAGAATTGACCAGTACTATTGAGATGAAAACACTCGCTATCAATAAATTAATCACATTGCCCACTGCATGACCATAAAACATTTGAACACGCTTTAGATAAACTCTTTGATCTGTGGTTTGATTTTTTATGAGGTTGTCCTTAAAACTTTGATAATTTGAAATTGAAAGTAATACTACGAATAAAAACTATATTTAATATGTTTTTGTATGAATTACCAGTAAAACATCTAAATTATTCAAATACGGCGTTGAAATCTAGTGTAAACAACTGAATTGTAACGAAATTTGTCACAGTTAATTTAATATTACTGTTCTAATAAGTTCAGAATCAAACCCTCGTTGATACAGATAATTCTGCCTTTTCATTTTATCCTTAAAATCATTAATTATTGCCCCTTTGTATTTTTTCATGTAGATATCTTTAATCACTTGCTGAAAATCCAAATCTTCCTGTTGAGAAGTTTCCTCTATCATAGAATGAGAAATGCCTTTTAGTTTAAGCTCCATAGAAATTTTATTGGGGCCAAAGCCTTTTCGCGCCCTACTTCGCCAAAATATCTCCGCAAACCTTTTATCATCAAGATAGTTGTCTTTTAAACATTCTTCAATAACAATTTCTATGCTGTCATGTTGATATTCTTTGCGGGTCAATTTATCAACCAGTTCCTTAATAGAATGTTCTCGCATACACAAAGAAGCCAGGGCAGATGCCCTGGCTTTTTCTAAGTCAGTACGTAAAACAAATCCATTTTTACTCACTGGCAGTTTCTTTTGAAGTATCATTAAGATGAGGCATTAATATTTCGCGCAATTTCGTTTCAATTTCCATCGCTGTTTTAGGGTTTTCTTGCATATACATTTTAGCGTTTTCTTTGCCTTGCCCTATACGTGTTTCACCATAGGAATACCAAGAGCCAGATTTATTAACCAAATTATGTGCAACACCAAGGTCTATTAATTCACCCAAGCGAGAAATACCTTGTCCATAAATAATTTCAAATTGGACTTGCTTAAATGGCGGAGCCATTTTATTTTTGACCACCTTAACACGGGTTTCATTACCAATGATTTCATCGCCTTTTTTGATAGCGCCAATACGACGAATATCCAATCTAACCGATGCATAAAATTTCAAAGCATTACCACCAGTTGTGGTTTCAGGAGAACCAAACATCACACCAATTTTCATGCGAATCTGATTAATAAATATAACCATACAATTGGTGCGTTTGATATTACCCGTTAATTTTCTCAATGCTTGTGACATCAAACGTGCTTGCAAACCCATGTGAGAATCACCCATATCTCCTTCAATTTCTGCACGAGGTGTTAATGCAGCAACAGAATCAATAACAACCAAGTCAACTGCTCCAGAGCGAACCAACATATCGGTAATTTCTAATGCTTGTTCACCTGTATCGGGTTGCGAAATCAACAAATCATTGATATTTACACCCAGTTTTTCGGCATATTGAGGGTCCAATGCATGTTCTGCATCGACAAATGCTGCTGTTCCACCTGCTTTTTGACATTCTGCAATCGCATGTAAGGTTAAGGTGGTTTTACCACTAGATTCAGGACCGTATATTTCAATCACACGACCTTTGGGTAGGCCTCCAATTCCTAGAGCAACATCCAAACCAATTGACCCAGATGAATAAACCTCTCCAACTAAAGTACTTTGATCGCCTAAACGCATTACTGAACCCTTACCAAATTGTTTTTCAATTTGACTTAAGGCAGCTGATAATGCCTTCTTCTTATTCTCATCCATATTTAACTCCAAAATTTTTGCTTTGTTCATAAAATTAGCCTCGTATTATAGTATGAAGATGGTAATTAAAATATAGTTATTTTCCTATTTATTTGTAGGAAAATTTACCATGAGGCAAATTATCAACAATACCATTCGCAAAACATGAGAATGATTTGAATTAATATTTCAAATAATCGAATTCTTGAATATTCTTTAACAATAACATGGTGTGTTTTTCTAGTTTTTCACGGCTGCTAGAGTCTTTTATTCTACGCATTGAATCACTGATAGCAATCCACCAACTCATGTGCGCAGCACTCAATTGAGCAGCTACTGGAACAAGATCTCGAATAAGAAGAATCGAGTTAATCGATGTTTTCTTTAATAGAACCATGCTTTCTAGGTCTAGTTCATTGCCTTCCAGTTTTTTTAACAAAGAATCAATAATCTCAGGATTTTGTTCTAACGCTGCTGAACTAATTGGTTCTGCATTGTTTTCCAAAAAGGCAATATCAAGGTAGGAAAGAAAACTACGCAATGATCCTCGCAAACTTAACCACAATTCTTTGCGCCTATCGTGCTCTTTTGTTTTTTGTACATAGGACAACAATCCAATCCAAAAAAAACCTTCTAAACAAAAACCGATTAATTCAGGTACCAAATTTTCTCTAAATGCAGATTCATTGGATTCACCTATAAAATAGATGTACAACATTAAACCAGCCAAGCCAAATATTGCCATAGGTGCGTATAACAAGTATTTATTCACTGTCCTCTCCTTGTGCATAAGCTTTAACCACTCTAACTATCTTTTCTGCTTCTTGTAAAGTTAAGTCCAAAGGTAAATCCTTGATAAAGACTGTTAAATCTTCTCTTATGGAAATAGGAATGATATCTGTCTGGGCTTTAGTCTGGCGCAAAGTTATGTCTTCTAATGCTTTCTTTTCTATTTGAGAAATTTTTGCATGTGCTAGTTTACTAATTTTTGCAGTAGAATTTGAAACAAAATTCTCAGGGTCATCTACCCATGAAAAATAATCATTCAATGCTGACTTCAAGCGAGAATTGTATAAATTCAGTGCTTCTACCCGTATAGTACTGTCTTCAAGTTTATGAATTCGCGAACACAACACGTCCACATCCAAACAACGCAAATTAATCCGCTCTTCAGGAGTTATATGGTCTAACAATTGTTGTGCTGCAATATTTCTACTTTTCGCTACTGCAGGGTTTAAGACACCTGATTTGGCCGACTCACGTAAGTAAGTAAACAATCCATTTTTTGAATAATTTTCTGATGACATTTCAATCTCAATATAAAATAGTTTAACATGATACCGAATAATATATACTTATGGAATTAAACACCTTAAAATCTAGAATAATTTAAATGATGAACAAGACTCATGGCAGTTAGTGTATTCGATTTATTCAAAGTTGGGATTGGCCCATCTAGCTCTCATACTGTGGGACCTATGCGTGCCGCTTACTTATTTTGCCAACAATTGCAACACCGTGATTTCATCGATCAAACTGTTTTGATTAAATCAGATTTATACGGCTCTTTGGGGCATACAGGCAAAGGTCATGGAACTGACAAAGCCATCATTTTGGGGTTAAGCGGCTATCAACCCGACAAAATAGAACCTGAGCTAATTGATGAAATATTAAACAATGTCAATCAATCTAAATCAATTAAATTAACCAAAAAAAACAGCATTGTATTTGATTACAAAAAGCACTTAAAGTTTCACAAGCGCAAAACCCTACCCTTGCATTCTAATGGCATGCGTTTTGTGGCTTATGACAAACAAGACAACATTTTACTTAGCAAAGATTTTTACTCTGTGGGCGGCGGTTTTATTATTTCCCACAATAAACTGGCGCAAAAAGAAATCATTGAAGATTCAACACAACTTCCCTACTCATTCGATTCAGGCGAAGAATTACTGGAACTGTGTAAAACCAATAAATCAAGCATTGCAGAAATCATGTATGCCAATGAAAAAACATGGTTAAGCACAGCGAAAATTAACAAACAATTAGACAAACTGTGGGAAGTGATCCAAGCCTGTGTTAATCGCGGTTTAAATTCACCTGGAGAATTACCCGGTGGTTTAAAAGTCAAACGCCGTGCACCAGAGTTATTCCAATCTTTGCGAGACAAACCCCAAGCTGCATTACGTGACCCATTAACTATACTCGACTGGGTAAATTTGTATGCACTTGCTGTTAGTGAAGAAAATGCTGCTGGAGGACGAGTTGTCACCGCCCCAACCAATGGTGCTGCTGGTATTATTCCAGCTGTTTTACATTATTACTACCATTTTTGTCCTGAAGCCAATATCCAAGGAATCAGAAATTTTATCCTCACAGCCGGTGCGGTCGGTATGTTATATAAAAAAAATGCATCAATATCAGGAGCGGAAGTCGGCTGCCAAGGCGAAGTCGGTGTGGCTTGTTCAATGGCAGCAGCAGGGCTTGGTGCTGCTTGTGAGGAATCACCTGAACACATCGAAAATGCTGCAGAAATTGCCATGGAGCACAACCTTGGTTTAACCTGTGATCCTATTGGTGGGCTGGTACAAATCCCTTGTATTGAACGCAATGCCATGGGTGCTGTTAAAGCCATTAATGCTTTTCGCATGGCTTCTCGTGGTGATGGAAGTCACTGGGTATCGTTAGACAAAGTCATCAAGACCATGAAAGTCACTGGCCAAGACATGCAAACCAAATACAAAGAAACTTCTCGTGGTGGTTTGGCAGTTAATATTATTGAGTGTTAGAATAACAGTGTAGTGTATATCCAAGCAGATATTCTGACCTACAAGAAGACATATAAAGTACACTGGCACAAATTGTCAGTTTTATTTATTCACCTAAACAAGAATATAAACATTTGTTACAAATACTAACAAACCATAGTGGTTTAACTCATATTTATTACAATTACAAAAATTTGTCAAAATTCTATAGTTTGACATGGTATTATTATTTCAACATTAATCCCCTCCCAATATTTTTGATGAATAATAAAAGCTCAAATATTTCTGCCCAAGAATATCATTGAGTATGATGCATTAAAAAAGAATAAAAAATTATTTAAGATAAAAATAGGAAAGCCCCAGATGATATCCAAAAAACTATTATTAGCATCAAGCATTGCATTAACTTTTTCTTCAGGAATAAGTCATAGTTCAATTGAAATGCAAGAAGAACAAGCATGGTTAAAATCACAGATTAAGGCGAACAAGCCAAAAAATCAAAGAGTTGCATATTATGTCAAGTATGCTAAAGGCAAAAAACAAAGTACTGTTGATTCAGCGAAGTCTATTGGGGCAAAATTAGACTATGAATTTGATGGAATAGATACTATCGCGATTTCAGTGCCTGCCAATACCCAAAAAGCACTGGCCAAAATTGAACATGTCGTTTTTAAAGAGCCTGTACCAGAGTATCAAATTCAAGCACAGGTGGTTCCTTGGAACATTGATCAATTTCAAGCCAGAGATGTTTGGGATAAGAACCGAGATGGAATCGTAGATCCAGGTGCTCCTACCGGAAATGGGGTTAAATTTTGTATCATTGATACTGGTTTTTTTGCAGCCCATGATGATTTTCAAGGCATTGTTCATAGTGGTATATCTCAAATTCCAGGAGAAGCATATACCGAAGATGGAAATGGCCATGGTTCCCACGTTGCTGGAACTGCAAATGCGGTTAACAACAATATTGGTGTAGTGGGAGTAATGCCAGGAGGAGCTGAATTTTTCATTGTTAAAATTTTTGGCAATGATGGGTTATGGTCTACTGGAAATTCTAATTTAGGTAATGCCATAACTTCTTGTAAAAACAATGGGGCAAATGCCATCAGCATGAGTTTAGGCGGTGGTTTTAGCGCGACTGAAGAAGCTATTTTTCAAGATTTATATGATAATTTTAATATAGTAAGTATTGCAGCAGCAGGAAATGCTGGAGATGCCACATCAAGTTACCCAGCTAGCTATGATTCGGTAATTTCCGTAGCCGCTTTACGTGAAAGTGACAATGTTGCCGATTTTTCACAATATCCTGCAACAGCCTATAATCCAAATATACCTCCTGCCAACGTGGAGTGGGATGTGGTTGAATTATCTGGTGGTGGAGAAAATGTCCTAAGTACTTGGCCGGGTCCTCCTGCAGGGCCTGATGGAAATGTCCCAGTATATCGAGTAACCAATGGTGGAACTGATTATGATGCAACTCAAATTGCTGAAACAGCTTTGGGTGATATCACTCAAACTTTAGTAGATGGTGGAGATTGTAACACTGCAGCTACTGGTGGTAGCGACAACCCAGCTAACTGGAATGGCAATATCGTATTGTGTCAAAGAAATACAATATCATTTGCAGATAAAATGAACAATGCTGCAGACAACGGAGGTTTAGCTGTAATACTTTATAACAATGTAGCTGGTTCTCTTTCAACTACTTGTGCTGGTGCATGTACATCTGGCGCAACCATTCCTGGAGTCACTATTACACAGGCAGAGGGACAATTCCTACAAACCAATGGACTAGGTTTAACTACACGAGTTATTGCTGATGATGGATCGGGTTGCGTAGGATGTACAGGTGGATATAATACAATAAGCGGAACTTCCATGGCTACTCCTGGCGTTGCTGCAGGTGTGGCATGGGCGTGGTCTGCTTGTGGTGGGCCTTCAGGTATCACCAATAAACAATTAAGACAATTACTGCGAGATAGTGCCAGAGACTTATCAGGAACTCATGATGCCAGTGGTGAAGTTTATGGTGCTGGTTGGGATACACATACCGGCTTCGGTTTAGTTCAATTAAAAGATGCATTAGATCTTGGCAACCAAAGGTTTGGTTCAACTTGTCCAATTGGTCTTAGTGTTAGCCCAACTTCTTTGAATGTATGTACTATTATTCCAGCAAACAATGCTGATTTTACCGTGACATTAGATGCTAATTTTACTGGCACCTCTAACATGATTTTTAGTGGAAATCCAGCTGGTTCTGGTGGTAGTTACTCTATAAACCCCGTGATATTCCCTGTAGATACTTCCGTATTTTCTGTATCTAATCTAGATGGCGTATCTTTTGGTACGAGTACAATTACATTAACGGCAACTGATGCAAGTAGTCCTTCAAACACACAATCCACAGATGTCATTTTGAACACCTACTCATCACTGCCTAGTAACCTTGTCCTAACAACTCCCGCAAATGGTGCATCAAATGTGGCGTTAATGACTACTTTTACCTGGAATGCATCAACCCAAGCAGATAGCTACACCATAGAAGTTGCTACAGATATGTTGTTCTCGAATATTGTGGTTTCAGCTTCGAATTTAACTACAAATTCCCACATCTTAACAACCAGTCTAGCCAGTAATACTCAGTACTATTGGCGAGTAACGGCCACCAACCCTTGTGGCAATCAAGTTTCTTCAGTTAATTCTTTTACTACCTCTAATGAAGTATGTACAGTCTATAATAGTACCAATGTCCCTCAAACTATCACTGCAAGCCCTGCTCCTGGTGATATATTGTCAACATTAACTATTGCAGACAATGGGTTAATTACAGATGTAAATGTGGTTAATGTAGCAGGCACACACTCATGGATTAATGATATAAGTATGCGTTTACAAGGCCCATTGCTCACGTCAACAGAAATTACTTTAATGCCAAGAATTTGTGGCAGTGAAAATAACTGGGATTTAAATTTTGACGATGAAGCAGCCAGTGCAACCCTACCTTGTCCCCCCGTTGGTGGTGGAAGCTATCAACCATCAATCGCATTATCAGCGTTTGATGGATCAGATTTAAATGGAACATGGACTTTTATTGCTAATGATGCAGTAAATCAAGACGGTGGTTCTATTGACTCATGGGGACTAAGAATTTGTTATCTTCCCACTTCCACAAATAATACACCTGTAGCAACAACCGATAGTTATTCTACTAACGAAGATACCACTTTGAATGTTGCTGTCACAGGTGTACTAGGAAATGATACCGATGCCGATGGTGATGCATTAACTGCTGTACTCGATACCACAGTCAGTAATGGTGCATTAACTTTAAATTCCAATGGCAGTTTTGATTATGTTCCAACTGCCAATTATTGTGATGATATTACACCTGATATCTTTACTTATCACGCCAATGATGGCACTGATAATTCCAATATCGTAACGGTAAGTATTTTAGTTAATTGTGTAGCTGATACACCTGTCGCGGTAGCGGACAGTTATTCCACAAATGAAGATACCACGTTAAATATTTCTGCAACAGGTGTACTAGGAAATGACACTGATGCCGATGGAGATACTTTAAGCGCTATACTCGATACCAGCGTGAGCAATGGCGCTTTAACTTTAAATGCCAATGGCAGTTTCGATTATGTCCCAACCGCCAATTATTGTGATGACGCCACTCCCGATAGCTTTACTTATCATGCCAATGATGGCACTAATAATTCCAATATAGTAACTGTAGGTATTACGGTGAGCTGTGTTAACGATCCAGCTGTGGCTGCAAACGATGCTCCTGCTGCCATAGGCGAAGATTCTGGAGCCAACACAGTGGATGTCTTGGCCAATGATACCGATGTCGAAGGCGATACATTTTTAGTCACAGCCAAAACCGATGGAACCAATGGTGTGGTTGCTGTTACAAATGCAGGAGCTAATGTTAGTTATACACCCAGTGTCAATTATTGCGGAGCTGATACCTTTACCTATACCATTACCGGTGGTTCTACGGCAACTGTAACCATGAATGTGACTTGTGTGAATGATCCAGCTGTGGCTGTAGATGACACACCTGCTGCCATAGGCGAAGATTCTGGAGCCAACACAGTGGATGTCTTGGCCAATGATACCGATGTCGAAGGCGATACATTTTTAGTCACAGCCAAAACCGATGGAACCAATGGTGTGGTTGCTGTTACAAA
>JAJRQG010000074.1 GCA_024280395.1 Gammaproteobacteria bacterium
CATCCGTGCACCTGCACCCTACGGGCGTTTTTTTTAAGGAGGGTCATATGAAACAAACTTGAATTAAGATAAATTATTAAAATATTAGTGGCTCACTTTTCAACTGGTGAAGTGGCTCAGTTTTGGACCGGTGTTGACACTCACGCGCCAATAGAAGCATTGGCCCAATGGCAACGAAGCGGTTGTAAAACTATTAGCTGAGGTTTGAGAGTTTTGAATTATGTTAGAAAACAAAGCATCATCTGAAATCTCAACCGTATAAGATTGAGCTTGATTTGGAGTGGTCCAATTCAAAGAAGGTGTTGCTGATACCAAACTTGACATGGCAGGGCTACTTAATGCAGGTTGGTCCGGTGCTGTATCAAATATATTCAAAGAGAAAGTTTTATTTGAAGACAATGTATTATCAACGTTGTCAGTGCCTGTCACTATAATGTTACTGGACCCAAATGACGATGCAGATAGGTTTGTAATGTCTAACGATGAGTTAACGGCTGGATTAATTAATGGGTTTATCGAGAAATCACACAAAGCATTGGCTGGACATCCTGTTACAGAGAGGTTTGTCGTTGCTGGGAAACCTTCAGATAATGTTAAATCAAATGAAGTTGAGTCAGTAATAGTACATACATCTTTAGAACTGGTTGATGATAAGACACTTGCGCATTCAGGCAGTCGAAATGCCCCAATATGTGTTGACCATGAGGCACCTCCAGTAGTAGGAATGTGTTCAGATGTCATCCAAAATGTACAATTGTCTGACGGATCAACTTCAATTGAAGCATAATCACCCCAACGATTGCTTGTACTAGTTTGGTTGCCTGCACCAGCAATCAGTTCAACTTCATCACGCATTGTTCCTGGAGTATCATTGGCTCCTCTTGATGTATAAAAGATAGAAGCAAAGGTTGATGAAGAAACCTTAGAATAAACCATACCAATATTGCCAGAAGCATCCATTGAAATACTTGGTAAAAATCTATTTTCTGCATCAGGTGAATATGTACCTTGCTGAGCAATTGTCCAGTTCCCCGTCGTTTTGTTCAACTCAAACCACCTAGGCGCAGCGCGTTTAGCTGGTTGTGGATCAACATTAACAACCCATGTTCCAACAAGTGTTTCTTTATCACCAAAGTTTCTATACTGTAATCTTTGTAAAGGCCACCAAGATCCACTGTCTATATTTACTCCACCTGGCTGCGCTAAACAATCACTTTCAAAAAAACCGCAAACAGTCCAATTAAAATCTGCTAGCCCATTAGCTGGTGTGAAAACTTGAACTCTAGTTAATGTTGAATTTGCTGGTGTATTCCAATCAACATCATACTCAAAAATATCTAAAGAATCGTCTGGTGTTGGGTCTGTGAAATAATTTTCTCCTCCATCTCGAAAAGTATACAGATAGCCAGGGGTGTTGTCATTTGGAGGATTGCCATCAGAGTCTGCAGGCATCAATAAATTATAATATCCTTGAAAAAATTGTGCATCCCTTGGAGCCGTGCCATTGATTAAACTTTCTCTGTCGATAGCGTAGACATCATACTGACCAGCTTGGCCTGAATTAGTAGTCATAAAATAAGCATTGTTATTGGCAGCTGGCCAAACACCTAATTTATAATAGTCTGGAAATCTTTGTGCTTGTAGTTCATATAAGTAATATGTTCCTGTTGGGTCTGCAGTAGTTGATACTGCAAAACATACTGAAGTTGCAGTAGTTACAGCGAATTGACTTAGTATCCAACGTTTCGCTTGCTCGTCATAAAGAGCGATAGCATCACCTGAATTATCAGCTTCGCAAGAGCCTCCAAATCCACTCCATAGTTGATTTGTATTAAAGGCTGCAACCGCTATAGTTCCATCTTTATTGAATATTGTGGTAGATAAATTCACTTGTTGAACATAATAGTTTGGACCAACAGCACCTTCTATATCGGGAGGCAGAACTCCATTTAGATTGCCCATTCCAGGAAAGTCAATTATGGTACTTGGTGTGACACCTACTCCTGCAAAAGATTGACTGGAATCAGCTAACACATCATGTTTTTTTACCGTTTTAGTTCCGAATCTATCGCCGTTTTCATCGAACAAAGTTTCGTGTCTTGGCGGATTTACTTCTTTTTCAACAAATGCTTGTTGTATGTTTTTTTGCATATTAGAAGCTGGTTTGCTAATAAATGGACCGCGCATTGATATTGTCAAAGGGTTTGATTTACGTGAGTAGGAGTCGGAACGAGAATTAGATTTTTTTTTGTTCAAAATAACTGCTTGTGTAGCACTTTCTAATGATACTTTGGTGTATCCTTTGGAATGAAGTTGTGTGTCATTTCTTACGCCAGCAATAGCCAATGATGATTGCATTGAATGGCCTGATGGAAAAAGCTTTACTTTGGGGTAATAGTTTTCACTGTCAATTGAAAAAGACATTTCTAGTTTGTCGTGAGACATAAATATATCTTTTAGAGATCGTTTTTTAAAAAACCATTTTTTCTTTGTTTCTCCTGTTCCTAGCTCAATATCAAATTTCCCATTTGTAATTGTTATATTGTTAAGAGTTTCTTTGTAAAGAACTTTATTTGATAGGTTATAGTAAGTTATTTCAATTTTGTGTGTTGTTTTGTTTGAGCTTAGTGAATTTTGAAGCTGACCATGATATCGAATTGTATCTGGTATAAATTTACCATTAAATGGTATGTTTGACTTATTGTTAGCTTGAACTGTTATAGTAAGTAATAACATTAGAAACACGAATAAATAGTTGTTTTTCATATAGCCCTCTTTTTTCAATTTTTAAAACCAAATGATTCTACTAATAAAGTCGTTAACAATCAATTTTAAACGGTTTATATCCTAAGATATCAATAATCAAGTTGAAAGTAATATAACAAATAAAAAATTATCGTTACTATAAAAAACATTTAATTGCGATTTTGAATATTATAGATAGAATAGGAGCGGTTCCTAATCTTTGATTTTTATGCGTAATAGAATTATTCTACACTATGGTGAATTAACCTTAAAAGGGTGTAATCGCCATTCATTTGTCAAAAAACTCCGCACCAATGTGCGCAACAAAATTAAGTCCTTGGATTTAACTTGGGATGTGGTGTCGATTCATGACCGCATGTTTATTGAAATCCCAACTGATTTCACGGGTAACATAGATGAAATTGCAGAAAAACTGGCTGAAATTCCAGGCATAGCGTGGTTGAGTAAAGTTTATTGGTTTTCCAATAAGGATTATGACATCTTTGAATACAGACCCGATTTGTCTAAAGTAGAAGAGTTGATTGAACAATTGGCCAATGAAACTTATGTAAAAGACAACAGTTTTGCGATACGTGTTAAGCGTTCGGACAAGCGATTTTACCAAACATCCAAGGAATTGGAAATGCAGTTGGCGACTGTTATTTTAAAAAATACCGAATGGAAAAATGTCAATCTCAATCATGCGGATCAGTATTTCTATGTTGACATTTCTTCGCGTGGCATGGCAGTACATACAAACCGCATCAAAGCCATTGGTGGTTTGCCAGTTGCTTCAACGGGTAAGATTATGTGTTTATTATCGGGTGGGTTTGATTCTCCGATTGCAGCGTATTTAATGGCCAAACGTGGTTGTACGGTTGATTTTGTACATTTTACCGCGAACAATATACAAGCCAGTAAATTAGAAACCTATAAAGTAGCAAGAATAGCACAACGAATCAGTGAGTTTTGCGGCAAAGTACGCTTGTACATGGTGCCTTATACGCACTTTGATTTGGCATTAATGGAAAAGAATCTGGATTATGATTTGATTTTGTTTAGACGTTTTATGGCGCGTGTTGCTGAAAAAATGGCCAATGATGTGTATGCACAATGTTTGGTAACAGGCGATAATTTGGGCCAAGTAGCATCACAAACCATGGAAAACATTGTCAGTATGACCAAATCTATTGATATGCCAGTATTGCGACCATTGTTGACCTATAACAAAGAAGAAATTGTAACTATGTCGCGTAAATTGGGTCTGTTTGATGTCTGTGTTGAACCTTACAAAGATTGCTGTGCCTTAATCAGCAATACACCTAAGACCAAATCAGAGCATGAAAAATTAGAGTACATGGAAGAAAAATTCTTAGATGATTACGATGAATTAATTAATGATACATTGGCTGAAAAACAGGTGATAGCTTTTAATTTTGGAAAACGTTTCGATTTTGTTTAAACTCCAAGGAGTTTATCTAACCTTAAATGAGTAATCTTATTCTGTTCAGTTGCTGCATTGTGTAATTCAATGGCTTTATCATTGGGCAATCGATCATTGAGTAAATCTAACATTTGTTGAGCAGTTTTTCCGGTTGCACAGACGATAAAGATAAAACCAAATCGCTTTAAATATTCATCATTGCCTAATTTTAGTTGCTGTAAAACTTCATCACTGGCCTGACTGGCTCCCTTTTGTTCATTGCCAGCCCAATTGGCGGTGCTGGCAAATTTCTTTTTCAATGAATCGACATCGCCAATTTGTGGATGATGGGTAAATGCTTCTAAATAATCTTGGCTGCTTAAACTGTTCCATATTTTATCACTGACTTCATGCAGTGAATCAGCATCATAAAAAGGTCTTGAATTAACCATTTTTTCTACCCAAGTACTGCTGCCACAGCATTTTTCAAATTCGATTAATAGCTCGTCTCGTGGCAAGATATTTATTTGTTTGATATTCATGTAATTGATCCATTCAGGCGAATGCGGCTTATTCCGCCATCGGGGTACATATTCAATCGAACATGGGTTACTTTGTCGTGGTGCAACAATTCTTGTGTGAAATAATGCTGTTTATCAGCTGAAAGTTTGGTTTCAGGCAACAGACTTTCCCATTCCATGTTTTCAAGTTCGGTTTCTGTAGCATCAGGTGCGAAAATCGACTCTATTGAACAACGATCAGGATAATTGCCTTTAAAATGACAGGTATCCACTTCAATGTCATTAATGAACCCTGCTTTGCCCAGTTTTAAGATTGCCCAATCGACATTATTTGGAGTACGATTGCGTTTGGTTTCCCAACCATCGCCCATATTGGCTCCACGATTGGGCATGATGAGGTTGTCCTTATGACTAAAAAACATATCATTACAAGACAAAACTCGCCCGCCATTTTCAACAGCAACCAAATCAATCGTGTCTTCTTTGCTTACTTCCGACCAATCGGGTTTTACTTCACCATAAACTTTTAAACGCGCTACACCCCCATCGGGGTAAATATGCAAGCGTAGATGTGTCCATTCATTATTTGAATCGATTTCATATAAGTTTTGTGAGCCTGGTTCAAGTGGGCTTTTGGGTAAAATTTCTTGCCAGTCATTATCGGTAGGTGTGCCAGTAACACAAGCGGCATCCAGTGAAGCGTGAGGAGGGTGATTGCCTAAAAAATGGTTGGTGTCAATATCCACTCCTGCAATAATGCCGCGCAAACCCAATTTAATCACCACCCAATCATGTCCTGGTACACGTTTGCGACGAGATTCCCAACCATCCATCCATTTGCCATGATCGGTGTATTTGTCTTCGATGAAAATACCACGCCCAGGTTTGAGTAGGTTTTCTTTTTTTGCAAAGAAATCATCGGTACAAGCTAAGGCTTTTCCATCTGTTCGCTCTGCAGCCAAGTCAATTAAATGTGTAAATTCTTTCATATGATTCTATTTCTTCCGTAGGATGGGCCGTGCCCATCATTTTTATTCATTGTTTATTGTCAGTAATTTTGATGGGCAGGGCTCATCCTACACGAGGTATTCACCAATGGGTTTGGATTTAAAATTTTCAATTTTCCTATCATAAATAACCTCACCACGCAGTATCGTTTGTTCTACCACTCCATAAACAGTATGCTGTTCATAAGCGGATAATTTACTCTTGTGCAAAATGTCTTTTTTATCAATGGTGTGTTTGGCTTCGGGGTTCCAAATAACAAAATCTGCTTGATAGCCTTTTGCTATTTTGCCTTTGATATTTTCTAAATTAACTAAGTGTGCAGGCCGTTCACACATCCATTTAACCAAATGTTTAATGCCATAATCTCGTTTTTGTATGGCTGTCCAAATCAAACTTAAACCGAATTGCAATGATGAAATACCACCCCAAGCTTCCCACAAATTGTGCTCTTCTAATTTTTTCAACGCAGGTGTACAAGGTGAATGATCAGACACAATAAAGTCAATGGTGCCATCTTCTAATCCAATCCATAAATCATTTTGGTTGTTGTCATCGCGAATAGGTGGACAGCATTTAAATCGGCCGTCTCCATCAGGAATACTATCAGAACTCAAAGTTAAATAATGTGGACAAGTTTCAGCGGTTATTCTAATCCCGATATCTTGCGCTTGTTGGATTAATTTAATGGCTTGGGCTGAACTCAAATGTACAATATGTACTTTACAATTGTGTTTCTTGGATAGGCGTATAATTTCTGTAATTGCATTGACTTCCCAATCATCCGGACGTGATACTAAAAACTCTTGATAACTGGCATTGTCCTTTGGTATAAATTTACTTGTAGATGAATCTAATTCTGCATGCACCAATAATGTGGCATTGCCTTTGGCTAAAATTGGCATGGCGTTATCTAATGTTGCCGTATCGCTGGCTGGAAATTCATCTATACCTGAGTCAATCATAAAGGCTTTAAAGGAATTTACTCCTGTATCCATCATTGGCAACAATTCATTTTCATTGTCAGGAATTACGCCGCCATGAAAGCCAATATCAACCCAAATTTGATTGGCTAAACAAGTTTTTTTAACTTTCACTGCTTCCAGTGTAGTGGTGACAGGAATACAATTAAGAGGCATGTCAATCACAGTGGTAATGCCACCTGCGGCGGCAGCTTGGGTAGCAGTATTGAAACCTTCCCAGTCAGTACGCCCCGGTTCGTTGATGTGAACATGTGTATCAACAAGTCCAGGTATTATCATTAAATTGCCATAATCTACGCAATCTTTTGGAGCGAGTTGTGTTTGTACAATATCAGTGATTATGCCATTCTTAAACAAGATAGCCGCTGAAATTATTTTACCCTCTATGAAAACACGGTCTGAACAAATTGCTTTCATTTCAGGTTGCCCAGCCAAAGGCCTAATTCGACCCTTTCTTTATCTCGCATGTTTGTGGTATTGCCCAATGGCATTATTTGTGAATTCACCGCTTGTGCTTTGATTAACTCTGCATTCGTTTTGATTGAACTAAAGCTATCAAACATCATGCCTTTAGGCGCGGATGAAAATATACTGCTTGTTGGTGTTACTGAGTGACAACTCAGACAATGTTTTTCAATCATTTGCATGGCTTTGTGATCAGAAATGACCGTGCTTTTTACATCAGTCATACCTAAATTTGAGGGAGATTTAACCTTAGGCATAGTATAAATAACCACAGCGATTAACAGGGCAATTGATACGGGCAATAACCAATAATTTTTAACACCTTTTCCTTTGAGGTTGAACCAATGACGTACACCCACTCCGACAAGAATCAAAGCTGATAATACTAACCAGCTGTTATCATTGCCAAAGGTGCTTGGAAAATGATTACTGATCATGATAAATAAGACAGGCAAAGTCATGTAGTTGTTATGAATAGAACGCATCAAAGATTTTTTACCCAATGTCGGATCGCCTAGTTCACCTTTTTTAGCAGAATTAACCATGGATTTTTGCGAAGGGATAATCACAAAAAAGACATTTAAAACCATGATGGTGCCAATTAATGCTCCGATGTGAATATATGCAGCACGGGCACTTAGAAATAAACTTAAGCCATAAGAAATGCCGGCTACCAAGATAAATCCTATCAAGGCAAATAGTTTCATGTTCTTAACCAAGGCTGATTTACACATTAAATCATAAACAACCCAACTAACAACTATAGTGCCAACACCAATAGCAATGGCTTGTACAGATGAAAGCTGCGCTATACTGGAATCAATCATATAAATACTGGCGTTGTAATAATAAACCACAGCCAACAATGTTAAGCCCGATAATAAAGTAAAATAGGCTTCCCACTTAAACCAATGTAAATCTTTGGGAATGACTTTGGGTGAATGTTTGTATTTCTCTAAATAATAAAACCCTCCGCCATGAACGGCCCATAAATTGCCCGCCAATTCTTCACGTAAATTTTGAGTGCGGTTGAGGCTGTTTTCTAGAAAATTAAAATAAAATGATGCACCAATCCATGCGATGCCAGTAATCATGTGAACCCAACGAATCGATAAGTTTAACCATTCAATAATATGTGCTTCCAAATCTCTCTACCCATTTTCTAAACCAATAATTATATATTTTATACTGTTGATTATGCAAGGTTATTGGCGCAGATGAGCCTTAAATAATCTTCCTGTTTTATTTTTAATTTATGATAAAATCATTTATTAAAATCTCAATAAATAAATGTACAATGAAAATCATAGGAGTATAATTTCAACTTGTACTTAAAACTAATTAAGAGGGGATTCTTATGTTTGGTCTTTCAACGCAAGCTCACAAAAAACACATTCAGTCTGTAAAACGACATTTGAAAAAAATAACCAGTTCTACAATACTGGCAAGCTGTAACAAAACAGTAGAGTTGTTTTTTGGTGGGATGTCGGTAGACGAGATTCTTGTTCATGATAATAAACATTGGGCAGATGTCATTGTTGATTTCATCAAGTCAATAAAGAAGAACCCTAATGATGGAACTATTGTTCGCGTTTTTAATCCTGAATCAAGCAAGCATGGATATCAATCTAAAAACACAGTAATACAAATAGTCTGTGCAGATATGCCATTTTTGGTGGATTCTATATCATTGGGTTTTACCAAACTGGGTTATGATATGGAGCTAATGACGCACCCTGTTGCTCAAGTTAACCGCAATAAAACAGGAGTTTTAAGTGGCTTAGATGGTGGCAAACACAAGGAATCGTGGATGCACATAGAAGTTAATAAAATAACTGAGAGTAATGAATTATCTGAGTTGTTTGAGAAAGTCAACCTGGTAATAAACAAAGTGCATGCTTGTGTGGTTGATTGGCCTTCGATGTTGAAAACACTGAATAAAACCAGAGATGATTTGATGGATATTGGCGACAAGTCCACACATTCAAAACAAAAGAAATTCATTAATTGGTTATTAGACAATAATTTTACTTTTCTCGGTTATCAATATTATTCAGCTAAGGTAGGAGGCACGAGAAAAGTTTTGATTCCCAAGCAAACCTCTGCATTGGGGTTGTATAGTTCACAAGATTATTTACAAGATATTGACAATATTATGAGTCAAGATTATCAAGTGAAAAAACAATCTGACTTAATGATTATTACCAAACTTAATGCAAGGCCAAGAATACACCGTTCTGGAACGTTAGACTATATAGGTGTTTTAGAAACCAATAAAAAGGGAGAGGTTGTTGGTGAACACCGGTTTGTGGGTCTATTTACTTCAGCAGCCATTAACACTCGGCCTTGGGATATTCCATATATCAATGAAAAAGTAAAAGGAGTAATTAAAAGATTTAAATTTGACAGCTCAAGTCACACTGGCAAACACATCGTCCATATTATGGAAACATTGCCTCGCGATGAGTTAATGCAATCAAGCAGTGAAGAATTATATAATACAATATATTCAATTTTAACCATACAAGAGAGTCAAAAATCAAATGTAACATTTAGACAAGATAAATTCAAACGGTTCTACGCATTTCTGGTTCATATTCCAAGAGATAAGTTTAATACCAATGTTAGACATACGATTCAAGAGATATTATCCAAAGAAGTTGAAGGAACCCATATTGAATTCCAAGTCAAGATAGAAGATGCTAATTTAACCAGGCTTTATGTAACCGTATATTCTGAAATGCAAGTTGGCTTAGATGTAGTAGGTATTGAAGGGAAAATAACTCAGGAATTGAGATCTTGGCAAGATGAACTTGAAGATATCTTAATTGAAAAACAAGGTGTTGAACAAGGCCATGAGTTGATTAATACATTTGCTGATAGATTTCCAATGTCATATATGGATGATGTTGCTCCACGTGTTGCTGCCTATGATGTGGGCAATCTTTCTAAAGTAAGTTCGACCGACGAATTACAGCTGAGTTTGTATAGACCCAAGGACATCAGCAGTAAAATATTTAGATTTAAAATATTTAGAAACAACAATACCATTCCATTAAGTGAAGTGTTACCTATATTGGAAAATTTAGGCTTACATGTGGTGCGTGAAAGGCCTTATAAAGTTACTTTAGAAGATGGTTCAGTTATTTGGATTCAGGATTTTGATTTGGCATTGGCTCATGGCGCTGAGTTAGAATTGGAATTGGTTAAAGATAGGTTTAAAAAAGCATTCAAGCAAATTGTGAGCGGTAGGGTAGACAATGATGGTTTTAATAAGTTATTAATATTGGGCGGTTTGGATTCTAGACAAATCATTATTTTACGCGCCATTAGTAAATACCTTAAACAAACCAATTTACCTTTTTCTCAAGAGTATTTAGAAAAAGCTTTGATAGCACAATCTCATATTGCACGTTGGTTAATCGAATTATTTGAGGTTAAGTTTGCTGTTAACCTGGATGATCTTTCATCTAAAGAACACAAAGAACACCTCAAGACTTTCGAAACTAAATTTTCCTTACAGTTAGGTCATTTGGGAATTAAAATATCAAATCACCAACAAAATGCATTAGATGAATATTTTAAAAGTGCCAAATTTAACCGCAAACGTCAAATTAAGAAAGTCATTAAAATCATTCGCGCTTTACTTGACTCTGTAAGCTCACAAGATGAAGACAACATCATCCGAGCCTACAGTGAAGTTATATTGGCGATATTGAGAACCAATTATTACCAAGTGGATGAAGATGGAAACCCTAAAATATATGTCAGTTTTAAACTAGAATCTGCTAAAGTTCCACAAATGCCTAAACCCGTTCCATATAGAGAGATATTTGCTTATTCTCCGCGCTTTGAAGCGATTCATTTGCGTATGGGGAAAGTCGCAAGAGGTGGTTTGCGTTGGTCGGATAGATATGAAGATTTTAGAACTGAAATCTTGGGATTAATGAAAGCCCAAAACGTTAAAAATTCCATTATCGTTCCTGTGGGTTCAAAAGGTGGGTTTATCTGTAAGCAATTACCAACTGGTAATGATCGGGATGCTTTTATGAAAGAAGGTATTGCCTGTTATAAAAACTTTATGCGCAGTATGTTAGATATTACTGATAACATCATATCAGGCAATATTGTACCTCCAAAAAACGTCATTCGGTATGATGAAGATGATCCTTATTTAGTGGTAGCTGCCGACAAAGGTACAGCAACTTTTTCAGATATTGCCAATGGAATTTCTGCTGATTATGAACATTGGTTGGGTGATGCTTACGCATCAGGCGGATCTGTTGGCTATGATCATAAAGCAATGGGAATCACTGCTAAAGGAGCTTGGGAGTCGGTAAAGCGTCACTTCAGAGAATTGGGAATTGATTGCCAAAATGAAGATTTTAGCGTGGTAGGAATCGGCGACATGATGGGTGATGTATTTGGTAATGGCATGTTGTTATCTAAGCATATATGTTTAAAAGCTGCGTTCAATCACATGCATATATTTCTTGATCCCAACCCAGACTCCGCAAAAACTTGGATAGAGCGCGATAGATTGTTCAATTTGCCCCGTTCTTCTTGGGAAGACTACAATACAAAGCTTATATCAAAAGGCGGTGGAATTTTCTCTCGATTTGATAAGACTATCCATCTTTCTCCAGAAATTAAAAAAGCATTTGGTATACATGTTGATGAAATGGCTCCTCAAGAATTAATTCAAACATTGTTGAAATCACAAGTTGATTTATTGTGGAATGGTGGCATTGGAACATATGTTAAAGCAACAACAGAAAGCCACGAAGATGTAGGCGACAGTGCAAATAATGCATTGCGCGTGAATGGTAAAGATTTGCGTTGCGGAGTAATAGGTGAGGGTGGAAACTTAGGTTGTACGCAATTGGGGCGTATAGAATATGCCAATAGAGGAGGCAAAATCAATACAGATTTTATTGATAATTCTGCAGGTGTTGATTGTTCTGACCATGAAGTAAATATCAAAATTCTGGTTCAGGCGATGATGGACAATGGTAAATATAATGCTAAAACTCGGGTTAAACTATTGCAATCAATGACTGAAAATGTTGGTGAGTTAGTCTTAAGAAATAACTATTCCCAGACCCAAACATTGAGCATGATGGAATATCAATCCAAGCAAAGACTTGGAGCAAAAGCCCATTTAATTAGTGTTCTTGAAAAACGTGGATTACTGGATAGGGAAATTGAGTTCCTACCAACACGTCAGCAGCTCAAGAAAAGACAAGCAGAAGGTAAAGGTTTGTCCAGACCTGAGTTAAGTGTTTTGTTAAGTTATTCGAAACTGGCACTTTTTGAAGATTTGCTTTTATCTGATGTTTTGGGAGATAAATGGTTCGCAGCCATTTTAAGAGAATACTTCCCTAAAAAGTTACAAAAGACCGATGTAAAATATTTATCAGGGCACAGGCTTCACAAAGAGATTATAGCTACCATATTAACAAGTCAAATTATCGATAGAATGGGTGCAACTTTCATGCAGCGTACCTTTGAAGACACGGGTGCTAATGTTGGCTCAATAGCAAAAGCGTATGTTGTATCAGTAGAGTTGTTTGGAGCTGAAGATATTTGGAAATCTATAGAAG
>JAJRQG010000075.1 GCA_024280395.1 Gammaproteobacteria bacterium
GATCTGACTACTATTTCTACAATTTATTGTTAACGGGACATTTGCAGGGTTATAACTTTTTATAATGTCTAATACTTCTAGTTTTGTATCTATAAAAAGTCCTGATTGATTATTAATATCATGAAAAATATACCATTCCCCTTCTTCGAGACCACCATCGACTAACATCTCTAATACATCTATATAATCAAAATCAAAAAGATCTTGTCCTTCATCGACTATTAAGACATCGTAACTATCAATTCCAGCTCGCCTTTTATCAACTTTGGCACTATCAATAGTTGATATAATAACGTTCTCATTTCGAATACGAGTTTCTAAATAACGCTTCAACCAGCTTGATTTACAAACTAGAACCACATTTTTACCACTACTGCCGAGCCTTCTTGAAAGTTCAGCTGCCAAGAATGTTTTTCCAGTACCTGCGCCACCAGAACACAACACTTGCTTATTGGCACTAACAATATCCAAATATCGATACTGCTCATCAGTCAACTTAACAACTGCATCCTCCAGTCTTGATAGTTGAACATGCAATGGTTCAACTAATTCAAAATTTGGCCTTAAATATTGTTTGATTTTTGATATTTCATGCAGAGAAAGCTTGTGATTATTGAATGGTCTTGAAAACCAATATTTAAAAAATCTTTCTAACCATGACTCAAAATTACGGAATTTTTTAGTATCACAAATTACTTTAATATCCCACTCAGAGCTTGGTTGATTCCACTCTATATCGGGAAAAATCACTCCATACCCAACAGGAATATTCATTCCAATAAACTTCTTTGATTCTCTTATTTCATTCTCAATAGCATGCAATGCTCCTTCAGACTGTCGAAATGGGTCTTGAATTTGATGCTTGATATTATTTCTATCTATTGTGTACCAAAGCCCATTATAAGAGCTGACTCGTCCCCCTTTTACCTCAAAAACAAAAACACCAAATTCACAAACAATAACAAAGTCAGCCTCTCCAAAGCGTTTTTTATTGTGTTTAGTCAGATTCAATGAATGAAAAGCCACATAATGTGAATTATCAACGAATACTTCTCTTATTTTGTCAAATACACGATATTCTGCTCTGCTTTCAGTATTGTGGGGAGTTTGTGGAATAATTTGCATTATTTCATTTTATTATACTGAGCTAAATATTTATTGTAGAGTTCACAGTTTTTTGTCCAAATTGCACGGTAAAAGACCTCATCAACAACTTCTGTTTTTGGTTTTCTTGGCTCACCGTCAAAAATTATTTCCAATCCTGATGGTGTTGAATTAAAAGTATAAGAGCCATTAGGAATTTTTATTGTTGTTTTTAAACAATTATTAATTTTAGGAGCCTTATTAGCAAACCAAATTTTAAAATCATTCTTCTCAAACATATCAACTAGCGTTAAAGGTTGTACCAATACTGAGGAACCAGAAAATAAAATATTGCTACCTATACTTTGATGAGCATAAGCAGCCATCTTGGTAGTTATATGCCTTTGCAAATTTTTAAATTCTCGCAACAATTTAGGTATTTTAATAAATTTATCTCTAATACCAAACACCATTGCAAAAAGCAAATAATCTAGCTCTTCAAACTCATCAATTGAATACTCCATTAAATCTTCGACACGTTCTCTTAAAAAAAGCATCAATAACATTTTTTCTAATGGCGTTTTTGCATCGTGAAATTGTTCGGATGCAGTCTTTTCAGTTATCGATTCAAACCTTAAAAGTGTTTTAGATAACTGTTGTGCTCTATTTTTACTTTTATCAGCATCAAAGTTGTCTAAATTTTCTAAAAACTCAATAATATTTTCTTTAACATCTTTGCCATTTACAATGACATTAAGTAAACCATGATACATTTTTGATCTTTCAGACTCCAAAGATGTATCTTTCTGAAAAAAATGGGCTATAAGTCTAATATCAATATCTACAATATCGGTCATATCTGTAGAATCACAAATAGAGTGATATACATTGTTTGAAACAACTCCATTTTTTGAAAAATAAAACAAAGCAGCTAACATTCCCCCAAAAGCGTATACCTCAGGATAGTTAATCAACGTTTTCTCAGGCAACATTAACCCTTGCAAATATTCAGCTGTTGCCCCTTTAGAAAATAGTTTTACTTCAATTTTTAACTTCAAATCCGTAAGAGGAACATTACTATAAATCCCAGCATCTTTTTCAAACAAATTTTTATCATCTTTACTAGGAAAAATGATATTTTTTATACAAGATGTAGGTAGTGGAGTAGGAATAAATAAAGTATCCACATCTTGTTCGTTAAGTCTCTTTAGATCAAAACTAAACAACTGATCTTCTTCAAGTAACCCATCAGATGAAGGCCTGCCCCATGCATTAACCAAACCTTGTATATCATCTATTGAAAATTCAATTATACAAAGTTTCAAATCATCAACTTCACTAATACTTTTTTCTAAAATATCGCTAGGTACAGCATCTTTAAATAACGGTATATAACCATTATGAATTTCTAAAACATCAGTATAATATTTAGTAAAGCCAGCAGGTTCCGTTATCAGACCTTGTGCAATAATATTCCGCATATTATCTGTGTTTGTTGCACAGAACCACTTTTTTTGTGCCACTTCTGGTTCAGATAAATTAGTCATGGGATTCCTTAATTCTTTTTAAAATCATTTCATCATTAGGCAAAATACTTTCTACGGAACAATTTCTGTCCATTTGTTTTAAAAGCACTATCTGCTTCATTGCTCTTGAAACCATTACATAAAACTGTTTTTTCATACTATCGAGGTCATTATTGTAGACTCTAAACTGATCAATATCCGCAATAAAAACAATATCAAATTCCAACCCTTTTACCGATTGCGCATTCAACACCACAATTCCTCCTGTACTAAAGTCAATGGTGATATTTTCATTCGCTTTATATGTCGAAATTACTGGTTTTGGGTGATCGAGATTTATATCAACCTGCTTTAGCGCCTGAACATACTTATCCATAACCATATTATTAGGAACGATAATTCCAATAAGCCATTTGGGGTCTCGGTCAGCTTTTTTTAATATAAACGAGATCAGCTTACGGTTAAATGTACTCCCTTGATACTCATATAA
>JAJRQG010000076.1 GCA_024280395.1 Gammaproteobacteria bacterium
TATTTACAGCAAGGTTGTATCCCCGGTGGGACTTTGCGCAATTTGGAGTCTTATGGAGAACATTATCCTGATTTACCCAATGAATTGAAAAATATTTTGTGTGATCCCCAAACCAGTGGTGGTTTGTTAATTGCTGTTGATAAAAATAAACAACATGAATTTGAATCTTTGGCTAAAGACAATGACTTGGAGCTTGTTTCTTTTGGGCAATTGACTGAATCAAAAACTTTTATTTTTTTATGATTGGGTTTGACATATGTACTAGCCGGACACGGGGCTTTAGCCTCGTCTTTTTCAGTACAGGTATGAACTGTATTATTAGTTATAACGAAGAGTAGGGTAATTATTTTGAATCAATATTTATCTGTAATAATTGGTGAGGCTAAAGCCCCGCGTCCATTAATATTTCAAATCAAACTACCAAATGTCTGAATTTAAACAACTATTCTTAAGCAATACACCGATGTTAGATTTGCGCTCATCTGTTGAATTCAGTAAAGGTGCATTTCCCAATGCGAGCAATATTCCTTTGTTGACCGATGAGGAACGCGAACAAGTGGGTACTTGTTATAAGCAACAAGGCCAAGATCAAGCGATTGCCTTGGGGCATGAAATTGTTTGTGGAGAAACAAAATCTCAAAGAATACAAGCTTGGAAGGATTATTTTAAAACCCATCCAGAGGCTCATTTGTATTGTTTTCGTGGTGGTATGCGTTCACATTTGGTACAAGAGTGGTTGAAAGAAGAAGGTGTGGAAACCCCGTTGATTGAAGGCGGTTATAAAGCCATGCGCAATTATTTAATCGATGTTTTACAACAGCCTTTAAATTTAATCCGGTTGAGTGGTCAAACGGGAGTTGGAAAGACAGATTTATTATTGGAGTTGCTTAATAAGGTTGATTTAGAAGGCTTGGCAAACCACCGAGGTTCGGCTTTTGGCCAATATGTTTCTGCACAACCCAGTCAAATTGATTTTGAAAATAATTTGGCGATTGAAATACTCAAACAAGTTAACAATAGCAATCAGCCCATTATTGTAGAAGATGAAGGCCGATATATTGGTAGCATTAATTTACCAAAAGAATTCATTCAAAGCATGAAAAATTCACCTGTGCTTATTTTAACTTGTTCGCAAGACGAACGCATTGGACGAATTTATCAGGATTACGTGGTCAATCAAAAAGCTGATTATATTCACCAATATTGTAATAAAGGTCATGAGTTATTTAATGATTTGCTGTTATTGGCATTACAAAAGATTCAAAAGCGGTTGGGCGGTGTGCGCTATAAAAATCTAGAGAAAATCATGCAACAAGCACTTATAAATGATTCCGAAGAGTTGCATAAAAAATGGATTGCTGAATTGTTAGAGGATTATTATGATCCTATGTATGACTATCAATTAGAGAAAAAGTCTGAGTTGGTGATTTTTAGAGGTGATAAGGTTGAGATTAAGCAATTTTTAGAAAACAATCGGGGTTGAGTACAGTCAGTGCAAAAAACCCGATTCTAATGAGTTTATCTTTTTATTTTCTTTCTGCGACTGATGAAAAACAACACAATCCCTGAAATGGCGGTAACCAGTGCAATCAAGGAGAATATTTTAATTAACCAATTGCCAAAATCATCACGGCCTTCATAATCCATGGTGTGTAGCATCCATAAGAAATCAAACACTCTCCACGAAGTATGGCGAACAGAAGTTAATGTTCCTAACTTGGTAGAAACATAGAACGTAGGTGAACTGGGATAGTCATAAGTGATTGCCCAAGCTGGTACAGGTTTCCCTCGGTATTCGTGGTGTTTTCCTGTTTCTGTGACTAATTCAACTGACGCAATTTTAGCTTGGAAACTGGTGTTCTCTTCTGCTATATCTATGGCTTGTTGTTTGGTGACATCAGGAATGGTGGTTCCATCGACAGCACTGACCAAAACTGTTTTGTTTTTGTTGTAGCGAATTCTATAGGCTGGCTGACCTAGGAAGCTTGTGACATTTATTGTTTGAAGGCTCTCTAAGTCTGAAAGATTAACCATGGCAGCTTGAATGGAAATTGAAGGCTGTGATACTTCAGGCTTATCAAAATTACGCAGATAGTCACCATGGATATCATCAATATCATTCCAAGTAAACCAAATACCACCTATGGTCCATGCCAATAATTGTAAGGAAACCAATAACCCAATATAACGATGGGCTTTTCTAAGCATTAATTTTTTATTCATAATTATTTATTTATTCAACATAAACCAAAGGCTTTGGAAAAACCCTGTCTTAATTTCCTGATCATCTAAATGGTGGCGTTCGAAAAAAACTTCTAAGGCTTGGACTTCACCCTTATCAAGCCAAATGCCTTGGCAGTCGTGGCAAACATCAACCATTATTTGTGAACAATATCCGTGTTCTCTGCGATCCATTTGAATGGTTTTACCAGCTTCTGCACATTTTGGGCAGTTAAGTAATGGGCGGTCTTTTTCTAGGGCTTGCATATAAGATTGATTGACCAGATCAGGCATTTTTGCCAATTCGGCATCGTAGTTTTTGCCTTTGTTGGCCTGAATGGCTTTGAGTTCCCATTGATCTAACCACATACCATTACATCTTTCACAGCTGTCAACCATTACAGCACGTTCGTATTCTTTTTGTTTTAAAGGTGTGTTATCAACAGGACATTTCATAAGAGTTATTCAACTTTTTAAAAGTAGTTATTCTACACTAAATTGCCTTAAACTTAACCATTTTCTAATAATTGTCTTAAATCGATAATTCCTGCATTTGCACGTGAGATATAAGATGCCATCACCAATGAATGATTGGCAAAAAAACCAAAACCAGAACCATTGAGAATCATTGGCGTCCAAATTGACTCTTGGGTGGATTCCAGTTCTCGAATAATCTGTCTAAGGCTAATGATGGCATTTTTCTTTTCAAGTACACCTTTGAAGTCTATTTCAATGGCTTTCATGAAGTGAATTAATGCCCAGGTTGAACCGCGTGCTTCATAAAAGTTGTCGTCAATTTTAAACCAACTTGTTTGAACTTTAAGCTCGCTGGGTTTATAAGTAGATTGGGTCGCGGCTGTATCGCCACTTAAGTCGGTGTTTAAACGGTCTTTCTCAACACTGGCACTGAGTTTTTGAGATAGGTTCCCAAGGCGTTTTTCCACCAAGTTCAACCAGGTAACTAAGTTGTCAGTACGCGCATAAAATTGTGCATCTGCTTGATTGTCATCACCCAAACGGGTGAGATAATGGTGCAAATCATCCATTGCCTCTTGGTACTGTGATTCAGTTCTGGGCAACCACCAAGAATCATTGTCGAAATGAAATTTTGGATCAGAATTTTTTAAATCATCATCTTCTAGTGATTGTGACTGTGAACGGCTAAAATCATTGCGCAAAGTCCGTGCTAAATCACGAATTTGCACCAATACACCATATTCCCAGTTAGGGATGTTGTCCATGAATACTGAAGGTGGCATTTTGTCGTTGGTTAGATATCCACCTGGTTTGTTTAATAAAGTATTGGAAACCTCTAATAATGTTGCTGTGGTTGTAAAACCTGTAACCACTTGGTGACCGTGTAAATCAGCGCGTTTGGCAGCCACTTTTTTCACATCAAACAGTGCTGGTTCTCGATCATAATAAAACATCAAGATGATATTAACCAATACAAATAATATCAATAACCATTTGCTTAATTTTAATTTACTTTTTATCTTGCTCAGTTTGTTTACAGGATATCGGTTATCTGTCATGATTTGTTTCTCATAATATTCTAAGAACTATTTTAACAAAGCCAATCTGTTAATTCATGTGCTATAAGTCAGTATGTCAAAAATAAACACTATTCAATCCTATAAACAGATCTTTGCCGTTGCTATACCGATGATTTTATCGGCCATCAGCATTCCCATGTTAGGTATTGTCGACACAGTTATATTGGGGCACTTGGATTCCCCTATCTATTTAGCAGCAATAAATGTTGGTTCAACTATTTTCAATGTGCTGTTTTGGGGATTTGGATTCCTAAAGATGAGTACCACGGGCCTGATTGCGCAATCTTATGGACAAAATGATATTCAGAAAATCAATAAGCAATTAACACAAGCACTGGTTATTGCTTTGTTTATAGCCCTAATTTTGTTAGTTTTTCAGCAAGTGATAGGTGTTTATGCGGTCAAGTTTACAGCTCAAGGTGGGCAAGTTGCAGATATGGCTGCTCAATATTTTCATATTAGAATATTTTCAGCTCCTGCAACTTTATTGATATACGTATTTTTTGGCTATTTTTTAGCTATTGGCCAATCGAAGAAAGTTTTGTGGATTATGCTGGTCAACCAAGTAGGTAACATGATTTTAGATTATGTGTTTGTAATGCAATTTCATTGGGGTATTGCTGGCGTGGCTTACGGCTCGTTGATTTCTGAATATGCGGCAGTCATATTGGGCCTGTTTTTTCTATTTAAATCTGGATACCAAATACCCACCATACAACAATTAAAAAGTTGGTTGACACCCAACGATGAAATGAAACAATTCTTTGTTTTAAATAGAGATATATTCATCCGAACACTGTGCTTAATGGCTGTTTTTTTACTGATGACAAAGGGCAGTGCAAGATTGGGCGAATTGTCTTTGGCAGGTAATGCTGTGTTATTAAATTTCTTTTACCTGATGTCATATGGGCTAGATGGTTTTGCCCATGCGGTTGAGTCTTTGTGTGGACAAGCTTATGGTGCCAATGATAAGCAACGGTTCAAGCAAATATTAAAACAAGCATTTGTTATTTCATTGGCAATTGCGATTATTTCAAGCATTTTGTATTTGCTTTTTGGTTTAGAAATTGTGAGCTTGTTAACATCTATTAAAGAAGTAAAAGAATATTCTTCTCAATTTATTATTTGGCTTGTTATAATTCCTATTGTTGCAATGCCCAGTTTTGTGTATGACGGACTGTTTATTGCTACCACTGAAGCCAAAATTATGCGCAATTCAATGGTTATAGCCACAGTTTTTTGTTATATTCCTTTGTGGTACCTACTAAGACCATTAGAAAACCATGGATTGTGGTTGGCATTTTTTGTATTTTTTGTAATAAGGTCTTTGGTCATACATGTTTACTATATGAAATGGATAAAAAATTGGGGAAATTAATTCTAAAAATTTCATTAATGCTATTGCTGGCATGCAATGCGATTGCCTACGATAAAAACAGGCCAAAGATTGGTTTAGTTTTGTCTGGTGGTGGAGCACGTGGTCTGGCGCATATTGGTGTATTAAGAGAGTTGGAGAACAAAAGAATTCCGATTGATTATATAGCTGGTACTTCCATGGGAAGTATTATTGGTGGTTTATATGCCACGGGCATGAGCACAGATGATATTGAATGGGTGGTTAAATCGATTGATTGGGATAGGGTTTTTCGTCCCACTACGGATAGAAAAAAACAGCAATACAGTGCCAAGCAAGCAGACAAGGATTATTTTGTTGATTTGGAATTGGGATTGTCCAAAGGTGGGCCCAAAAGTGGCAAAGGGTTTGCAGGTGGTCAACAGTTAATGCTGGAATTACAGCGAATCGTTGGCTCAATTAAAACCCAAAATTTTGACGACTTTCCTATCCCGTTTCGGGCTGTAGCATCAGATTTGAATGCCGCTGAACCCTATGTGATTGATCATGGAGATTTGGCGATGGCCATGCGTGCTTCAATGGCCGTTCCCTTAGTATTTGGTCCCGTTAAACATCAAGGACGTTTTTTGGCAGATGGTGGAATACTCAATAATCTTCCTGTTGATGTGGCAAAACAGATGGGAGCGGACATTGTCATTGCGGTAAATATTTCTTCTCCTTTGAATAAAATTGATGAAAATTCATCAATTATTTCTGTTTCCTATCAAAGTGTTGATATTGCCTTGGTACAAAATACCATTCAATCTTTGGGTTTGGCAGACATTGTAATTGCACCAGATTTAAATAAATTGGGGGCAGGGGATTTTCTCAAGTACAAAGAATTCATTGAAGCAGGCATCAAAAGTGTTGAAACAAAATCCTTAGTACTTGATTATTTGGGCTTAAATGAGAATGACTATTTAACCAGTATAGATGCCAGAAATATTTTGATTCAGGAAATACCAAAAGCCATTGAATTTGTCAGTTTCATTGGCAATAAAAGAACATCAATTGAACGGTTGAGTCAAAAAACACAACACATCCTATACAAACCATTTGCAACTTCTGAAATTCAAGATTTGGCAGATGAATTGGCAGTGGACAATGATATTTTAACAGTTACTTATAAAGTGGTTAGCAATGATAAAAATCAACAAGGCATTGAATTTAAGATTCAAGAGAAAAGCTGGGGGCCAGATTATTTGAAGTTTGGTTTAAAAGTGGCTGATGATTTTGATTCTAATACGCGCATATCATTATTGGCAAGGCATCACCGTTATAACATTAATCGTAAAGGAGGCGAGTGGATCAATGATTTTAGCGTTGGAAGTGTCTTGCAATGGAAATCTGAATTAAATCAGCCACTAGATTTTGCCGATAAATATTTCCTCAGTGCCAATATTGACTTGTCCAAAGATAACCGAAGATTTTATGGTAATATTTTTAACCCTTCATTGGTGGGCCAAGAAATTGACGAACAATTTGATATTCAACCCACTGGTGAGTATGACATTAAAAACTATGCTGTTGGTATTGATGTTGGGCTTAATATTAATGAGAACAGTGAGTTACGAGCCGGGATGTGGGTAATGGACCAAAATATTGTACCTGTTATTAACCAGTCAGAATTTAAAACCGCCATTGATAGAACTACCGGTATTCGATTTAGATATGGTTTAGATACTTTAGATAAACCGATTTACTCTAGACGAGGAGTAGATATTAAAACCGAGTTGTCATTGTTTGATAAAGTGCAATGGTTCAATTTTGATATTTTTAAACGGTTTCCAATCTCAGAAAACTCTGCAATTCATCTAGGTTTTCAAGGCGATTTCGTTAACAATGCCGACGATGGGGAAATATTATTTGCTTATGGAGGGCTTGATAATTTTGCAGGATATCCGCAACATTCTTTGCTGGGTTTAAATGCCATAGTTTTTGAATTTGGGGTGTTTACGGATTTGGATAAAATTAATTTACCTATATTTGGTTCGCCAAAATTTATTTTAAAAACTCACTATGGCAACGTTTGGCAACATGACATTAAATTGGAAGATATGATTTATGGTTATTCAGCGGGTGTTTCTGTTGATGTAGCTAACACTGTGATGTTTTTAGGCAGTGGTTATTCGAATGGTGGAGACTTTAGGTTTTATATGAGATTAGGTACAGGATTTTAATTTAGATGATAGATTTGAAGAAATATCCCATTTCACTGCAATTGTTGATGAAAACAGATGGTACAGTTACTGAGTTAATAAAGTTGCTTTCAGGTGAAGATATTAACGTATCTAAAATTTCAGAGAAAATTTATACTAACAAGCAACAAAGAGTTTTGAATCGTTGTATTTTTTTAACAGGTAAAAAGAGCAAAAAAAATTGGTTATATGCCCAATCTAAGATCTATTTAGATAATTTATCTGATGCATTCGTGAATGATTTGCTTGAAAAAAATATTCCAATCGGAACTTTGTGGATTAATCACCGCATTGAAACATTTAAGTCGTTGGTTGACCAATCCCAAGAAGCACTTGAGAGTAATCTTGGTGATGGATTTGAGAAAGGAACACTAACATTGACCCGAATTTATCATGTATTTAACCAAAATAAAATCATCATGGAAATTACAGAGAAATTTCCAATCATGTCTTATGCCAATTCTCTATTGAGGTTAAATAGTTAATTTGTCCTATCTCCTATCGCTTGAATCGTCAGTGAAACACAACTGTTCAGTTTCTCCAAATAGTCTTCTATGGTTCTTTGATCATCGTCCTTTGCGGCATTCTCAATATTTGACAACAATTGGCTTAAATTATTACAACCAAAAGTAGCAGCTGAACCTTTTATTTTATGTGATGTTTCAATTATCTTCACCGTGTCATGTTTCCTGATATTTGTCAGTAGTTGGTTAATGTCACATTGCAATTCAAGAATGAAACTTTTGGCAAGTTTTTTAATTAAATGACTATTTCCAGATAGACGTTCTAAAAGAGAGCCATATTCGAACCATTGCCCATTTTCTTGATGATTAACAGTAGTAATTTTTACATGGAATGACTGTTGGTTATTATCTTTAGTCTTAATTTGGGAAGCGTTAGGTAACCACCTTATTAGTATGGACTCGAACCGTTCAAGATTAATCGGTTTGGCCAGATAATCCGACATACCAGATTCCAAACAAATTTCGCGATCACCTCGCATGGCATTGGCTGTCATAGCAATGATAGGAATGTCTTTGTGTTTTGGATGTGATCGATTTTCACGTATTTTTTTCGTTGCTTCATATCCATCCATTATAGGCATTTGACAATCCATAAAAATTAGGTCGTAATGATTTTTTTCTAATAATCTTAATGCAACTAACCCATTTGTTGCTAAATCAGTATCTAGCCCAAATAGCTCTAGCATGCCTTTGGCTACATCTAGGTTGGTCTGATTGTCATCAACGATTAATATATTAGCTTTAAATTTTTGCAAGTCTTTGTTATAAATTTTATCGTGTTTTCCTGAGTTGATTTCCCCAATTATTTTACTCACTTCAATGGTGAACCAGAACTCACTGCCTTTTCCTTCTTTACTGTTGAATCCAATGTCTCCTCCCATTAATTCACTCAATTCTTTGCAAATACTTAGCCCTAATCCCGTGCCACCATATTTTCTTGTTGTCGAACTATCGGCTTGAGTAAATCTTTCAAACAACAAGTTCTGTTGTTCAAAATTGATGCCTATGCCTGTGTCTGAAATATTGAACTTCACAATTATTTGGTTTTCTTTTAGTTCAGATATATTATAGGACAAAGAAATTTCCCCAGAATCAGTAAATTTGATGGCATTGTCCATTAGGTTAATGAGTATTTGTTTTATTCGCCCAATATCTCCTTTTAACCAAATAGGCAGCGAGCTGTCATCAGGTTTGATAAATCTAAGTCCCTTACTCTCAATTCTATTACTGATGATTGTTGAGAATTCTTGTATAAAATGGTTAAGTTCAAATTCGATAGTTTCTAGTTCAAGCTTTCCAGCTTCAATTTTTGAAAAGTCCAAAATATTATTCAAGATTGATAACATTGCTTCAGCACTTTTTTTAACTGTTATTGCTCTGTAGCGTTGATCTTTAGATAGTTCGTGTTGTAGCAGTAAATTCGTTGCACCAATTACCCCGTTCATGGGTGTGCGTATCTCATGACTCATGTTAGCCAAAAATCGAGATTTGGACTGGTTGGCAATTTCAGATTTTTGTTTGGCAATGATTAATTCTTGCTCAGTTTCTTTTATTATTGAAATGTCACGAATAATACAATAGACCGCTTTTTTTCCTTCGAAAGGTACAATAGTAGAGGTGATCTCAGAAGGTTTTTCTTCACCATCAAAGCGTTTATAAATCCACTCAGAGCGATAAAACCCCAAGTCTTTTAAATGTTGAGTTATCTGTATAGCAGCGATGTTTGAAGGCGTTCCATCTGGTTGTATATATGGAGACAGATCGAATTGATTGGCAGTTAACAAGTGTTCTATTGAGTTATATCCCAACAGTTTAACTGCAGCTTGGTTTGCTAAGATGGGTCTGAAATTTGAGATCAATAACATTGGGTCTTCTGATTTTTCAAATAGAAGTTTGTATTTGCTTTCTTGTCTTTGTAATTCCAAAGTTCTTTTTTTTGCTTCGTATCTAAGCTGAATACTTTTACGAATATTTGTATTGAATCGTGTAGCACTAATCAATGAAACAATTACAAACAACGTTATCAATAACGCAAAAGAATAGTTCAGAGGATTGTTACTTAGTATCACTTGAGTTAACAAGGGTACTGATATCATTAACAAAAACAAAGAGTATGCAGGTTTTTTTGGAGACAATGTAGAAACTGATGCTGATGCTATGCCTAAAATTATTAGGCCTACGTATGCCTCGTGTGCGGCGGAATCATGGGGATATAAAAATATACTGCTGCTTCCCCAGGCAATACCAGAAATAATGACACCAAATAGGAATCTTGAGTTGGCCTTTATCACATTAAGGTTTCTTTGTTTTAGCTGAGAAAAAAACGTCTGACGAATAACCAGCCGATATAGGATGGTTAAACTTAAAAATAACAACCAAAGTAACAGTAATCCTCCTGCGATTACATCTTTTAATATGTAAACTAAGATAATGCCCGCTATAAACATTCCTATTTGACTGTATAAAAGAGAGTTATACAGTAATTTTAATTGTTCAAGTCTAACTTGGCTGCTTTGTTCCATTGATTTTATTTCTTATAGTCTTCCTGTATTCTTTTTAAATCATTGATTACTTGTTGTGAGTGTTCACTGGCTGTGACATCTTCATAAAACTTGGCAATTATTCCATTTGGATCAATGATAAATGTTTGTCGTTTTGCATAGTGCATCAAAGGAATGTTTTTAACCACATCGTAAGCTGACGCCATTATTTCATCTTTGTCTGCTAACAATGTGTAGGGGATTTGGTATTTTTTTGCAAATTTTTTGTGGGATTCGATGTCGTCCAATGATGCCCCAACAACTACAGCACCTAAATTTTCAATTGCCTTATAGTCTGTTGTAAAGTTCTTGGCCTCAGTTGTGCAACCTGGAGTATCATCTTTTGGATAAAAGTACAGAACTAACCATTTTCCTTTGTATTCAGTTAGGGTATGGAAGACACCATGTTGATCTGGTATGTCGAAGTTGGGCGCAGTTTTGCCCTGCCATTTATTTTCGGCATGTAGATTGAACGAAAGAGTTATGAGGAGTGTGATTATCGTTTTCATTTTAAATTATTCCATAAGTGAGTGTATGACAATGCCAATCGGTGTGCCAATTGTTCATTGGTGCTAAAGCCGTGGTGTCCGCCTTCTATGTTTTCATAATAGTCTACTTGGCTGCCTAAAGCCATCATTTTTGCTGCCATTTTTCTGGCGTGGCCAGGATGTACTCTGTCATCTCTTGTCGATGTATAGAAGAAAATAGGCGGATATTTGGTGTCTTTTTTAACATTTTGATAAGGAGAATAAGTTTTGATGTAGTCCCACATATCAGGGTCATCTGGGTTCCCGTATTCACCCATCCAGCTGGCACCAGCCAATAATTTATTGTAACGTTTCATATCAATCAAAGGAGCACCACAAACCACAGCACCATACAGCTCAGGGTGTCTTGTCATGGTTGCGGTGACCAACAATCCTCCATTTGATCTGCCTTCTATTCCTAAGTGCTTTGCTGAAGTAACGTTTCGTCTAAACAAATCTCTTGCCACTGCTTCAAAATCTTCATATGCTTTGTGTCGATTTTTTAATAAGGCTGCAGCATGCCAAGCAGGCCCATATTCACTACCACCGCGGATATTGGCTAGAACAAAAACTCCACCGCGTTCTAGCCATAATTTTCCATATGCACCCGATAATGCTTCGTAGCTACCAGAATAAGAAGGGGTTAAAGAGTTTCTAAAACCGCCATAAGAAAAAATATGTGTTGGATTTTTGCCATTGAATTGAGTGTTTTTATTCATGACTACAAAATAAGGAATCTTTGTGCCATCAAGGGATTGGGTGAAGTTCTGTTCAACTTTGAATTGTGAACCATCAAAGGCTTTGTCTTGTTGTTTTAATAATATTGGTTTTAGGGTTTTGTTTTTGACATGGTATAAGCCAGGTGGGGTGATAAATGATTCGTATTGTACAAAAAAGTCACCGGTTTTATCATCCACACTGGTAACGCTCAAAGTGCCATTGTCATGAAATGGAATCTCTGTAATCTCCCAAAAGCCTTCTTTTGATTTTTTAAATAAGCACAATTTGGCTTTTACATCTTCTAACAAAGTGATCAATAAGCCGTGTTTGGATGCATATACCGATTCAATTACTGTGTTATTTGTGGGCTTAATGATGCTTTCAATAGAAACTTTTCCCCCTATTAAACTATCAATGCTGACAAGTAAAATCTCACCCTGAATATATTCGTTTCCTCGAAAATTCCAGTTTTCTTTGAGAGATACGACCAACTGGCCTTGATAGTTTCCAGAAATGTTGGCACTGTTTGGCAAGTCCAATTGCGTTATCTTGTTGTCTTTTAGAATATATTTTTTGTTGCTCCAAAAACTAGTGGTTTCATTGATCATGTCTATGGTGGTATTGTCATCTTGTGTCATTCTATAGGCGGTAGCTGACATTGAATTTTTATCGGCAGAATATAAGGTTGTGGCTTGAGATAGTGGTATTCCTCTTTTCCATTTTTTTATTATTCTGGGATAGCCTGAATCTGTCATCGAGTCGGGTCCAAAATCTGTACCGATATATACAGTATCTTTGTCAATCCAAGAAACACGTGTTTTGGCCAGAGGTACTGAGAATCCGTTGCTGATAAACTTTTTCTTTTTTAAATTAAATTCTCTGACTTCAATCGCATCGCCACCACCTGGAGAAAGAAACACCAAACAATCGTTGCCTTTCGGTGGCAGGCAAGTCATTCCATGGTAGTCATAATTTTTACCGTGCTGTTTGGAATAGGCATCCATATCTAAAATGGTTTGCCATTTGGGTTGTTTCTTTTTGAATTGTTTTAAAGTGGTTTTTCGATAAATGCCACGAGGGTGTTTATCATCTTGCCAATAATTGTATAACCATTTGCCTTGTTGTGATACGGAGGGCAAACGACTTTTGTTGTTAAGTACGGATAAAGCTTGGTTGTATAACTCAGAATATAGTGGTGTTGATGCCAGTTTATCTTGGGTTTTTTGATTGGTTTGATTGACCCATTGCATGGACTGATCAGAATCTATTTCTTCTAACCACAAATAATTGTCATTTGCGTAAACGTTAATATAAAATAGGGTTAGGAGTATTAACACAGTGTTTATTTTTTTCATATGGTAATGTTATATATTTAAGAGTAGAAATACTGAAAAGGGAAAGGGTATTGGGTTGGAGTGTGATTGTTAATTATTTTTTAAGTAAAGAAGTATGGCTGCGATGACAATTAACCCCAGAAGAAGCGTTAACCACCACATGTTTCTCTTTATAAAACTTTCCTTTGTAATGTTTTGTTGAGAATCCTCATCTTGCAAGTATTCTTCAGATAGCTGAATATTTCTTGGGTGGGAAGGACTGTACTTTGAAAAAGAAGAAGTCCCTGGTGATTCAACACAGAATTTCGCAGTACCTGAAGAGATATAATCGCCATTTCTTAAAATAACATAATTGGCTTTGTTACCGTTGATTTCGATGGTTTCATCCTTCTTGCAAAGTAACGTTAAATTGTCTTTGATATAGGAAACTGAAAAAGGAATGTCTTTCTCTGACAAAGGTTTGTGTGTAAAACTGTTGTGTTCTCCTACAATAGTGAGCTCTCCGTTGCTTGCTTCGTTGAAGCTACGTAGGCCTGAAACCGAAGTCAATAAATGTTGCTCATCGTCACTGACGTTCAATTTAAATGGAATAGAACAATTTTGAGGTAATCTATTTTCGTTGACAATTTTAAGGGTTTGGTCTTCGAAATAAATAACATCTCCTGGATGCAATATTGCCATTTCAATTACAAGTAAGTCATTAATATGAATGGTTTCATCATTGAAAACTTCTAGAACACAGGCATTTTTATCATGTATTATTGAGAAAATCTTCCTTGGAGATTCAATTTCGCTATCCATGATGACATCACAAATCTGATCGGTGCCAAATATAACATGGCCCAATAAAGGTAGTTGTATTGAATCCTTATTCTTTACTTCGACTTGCATAGTCGGAATCCCCTTGCTCTTAATCTAACTAATATAGAAAAATATAACTCTTATTAATGATGACTTTATACATTCTATATAATTGTTTTGATGATTGCTATTAAAGTTTCCACTAATTTTGTAATTTTGCAAACAATAAGGGCTCTGAATGATCAAAATCCTTTAGATTTTCAATGATTTTTTTAGGCTAGCTGCCTTAATACATACTGTAAAATACCACCATGACGCATGTATTCCACTTCTTTTGGTGTGTCGATTCTAACTATCACTTCAAATTCAGTTTTCCTGCCTTCATTGGTTTTGGCCACCACATGGGCTGTTTTCGAATTGCCGTTATCCAAACCAGTGATTTCATAAGTCTCATGACCTGTTAGCCCCAGTGAATCGGCATTTTCACCTTTTTTAAATTGTAAAGGAAGCACGCCCATACCCACCAGATTTGAACGGTGAATCCTTTCGTAAGATTCAACAATTACCGCTTTTACACCCAATAACAATGTGCCTTTGGCTGCCCAATCACGTGATGATCCTGTTCCATATTGGGCCCCAGCAATGACCACCAATGGAGTGCCTTCTTCGGCATAAATGGCGGAGGCATCAAAAATCGACATTTCTGCATCAGTAGGTTGATGTCTTGTCCAGCCACCTTCTGTACCTGGAGCTAATTGGTTTCGCAATCTGATGTTAGCAAAAGTGCCTCGCATCATGACTTCGTGGTTACCACGACGAGATCCATAAGAGTTAAAGTTTGATTTTGGTACTCCTTTTTCTTTGAGATAAACACCTGCTGGAGAATCCTCGGCAATGGCTCCAGCTGGAGAAATATGATCAGTGGTCACTGAATCACCAAGACGTGCTAAACATCTTGCGTCATGAATGTCATCAATCGTACCGACATCTAGTGTCATGCCATCAAAGTACGGAGGGTTTTTGATGTAAGTTGAATCATCTTGCCAGTTAAAAATTTCTGACTGTATGGTTTCAACTGCTTGCCATTTTTCATCACCAATAAAGACTTTTTCGTATCCTTTGGTGAACATTTCTGGATTGATATTGGCGGTTATGGCTTCTTGAACTTGGTGTGCACTTGGCCATATATCTTTTAAATAAACAGGATTGCCATCGTGGTCATTGCCCAATGAATCGTTGTTTAAATTAAAATCTATAGTTCCCGCTATGGCATATGCCACAACCAATGGAGGAGAAGCCAAGAAATTCATCTTAATATCGGCGTGAATTCTACCTTCAAAGTTTCTGTTGCCTGATAATACTGAAGTTGCCACTAAGTCATTGTCATTAATGGCTTTTGAAATGGCAGGATCAAGAGGGCCTGAATTGCCAATACAGGTAGTACAACCGTAACCCACAACGAAGAAATTCAATTTTTCTAAGTCATCCAGTACACCTGCTGCTTTTAAATAAGAAGTGACCACTCTTGAACCTGGTGCTAATGAAGTCTTAACCCAAGGTTTAACTTGAAGTCCTTTCTCTGCTGCACTTTTGGCCAATAAACCAGCACCAATCATTACCGCAGGATTGGATGTGTTGGTACAAGAGGTAATCGCCGCAACAACAATATTGCCATCTCTAAAATCAAATGCTTCATGCTCGCCTTTTACAGTAACAGTCTTTTTCTCGCGGCCTTTTTCCATATCAGCAAAAAAACCTTGGTACTTTTCTTTGGCTTCACTTAATACAATTCTGTCTTGAGGGCGTTTAGGGCCAGAGATGCTCGGGACAACAGTGCTAATGTCTAATTCAACCGTAGAAGAGTAATCCGCATCAGGTGTATCAACAGTGTGCCACATGCCTTGGGCTTTAGCATAGGCTTCTACTAAGGCAATTTGTTCCGCATCTCGACCAGATAATTCTAAATATTTAATCGCTTCTTTGTCAACTGGAAAAATACCACAAGTTGCGCCATACTCAGGTGCCATATTGGCAATAGTGGCTCTATCAGCAAGCGGTAGATCTTGCAGAGCATCGCCATAAAACTCAACAAATTTGCCCACGCAGCCGTGTTCTCTAAGCATTTGTACTACAGTTAAGACCAAATCTGTAGCGGTCGTGCCTTCAGGTAATTTGCCAGTTAATTTAAACCCAACCACTTGTGGAATCAACATGGAAATGGCTTGTCCAAGCATGGCTGCTTCAGCTTCAATGCCACCAACGCCCCAGCCCAATACGCCAATACCATTAATCATAGTGGTGTGCGAGTCAGTTCCTACAACAGTATCAGGATAAGCTTGTAATATACCATCCTTTTCTACACCAAAAGTAACCAATGCCAATTTTTCTAAATTGACCTGATGCACGATGCCGTTGCCCGGAGGTACAACTTTGAAATTATCAAAAGCCGTTTGGCCCCATTTTAAGAAACCATACCGTTCCATGTTTCTTTCGTATTCGATTCTTTCGTTTTCAGATTCTGCATGGATATTGCCGAATCGATCAACTTGAACCGAATGGTCAATAACCAATTCTGCAGGTGACAGTGGATTGATTTTTTGCACATCACCACCTAGCTTCTTCATTGCATCACGCATGGCAGCTAGGTCAACCACTGCAGGAACCCCTGTAAAATCTTGTAAAACAACTCTTGATGGAGTAAAAGCTATTTCTGTTGAAGGCAAAGCTTCGGCATCCCAGTTGCACAGTGCTTTGATGTCTTCAACGGTTATATCCACACCGTCTTCATGACGAAGTAAATTTTCCAACAATATTTTTAAACTGTACGGCAAACGTGCAACATTTTCTGTTTTGCTTAATTCCAATAAGCTGTGAATTTGATAATCTTTGCCATTACAAGATAATGTAGTAGCAGTGTTTAATGTATTGCTCATGGTAAAACTCCTTTGATAATATGCTGGCAATATTATAATGAGAGAACATTGCCTTAAATTTTTTAGATACATATTATCCTCTTTTTTAACTAAAATTCCAATATAAGACTTGTCCAATATGAAATGGTCATAAATAGCATAACAGATACTCTATTAATCATGGTTTTCTTAATGAAAGATGTTTTTTGTAAAAAATAAGTTTTTATGAACTATTTTTCTCTAAGGTTGATATAATTAGTCTTTTTACGCTTGAGTAGAGAGCGTAAAAGTTTTACATGAATTTAGAGTGGATAAATATGAGCATATACAGTAAATACCTTATAGAAATTGAAAATAGAAAATTGCAAGGGCTTCAGCCAAAGCCAATTGATGGTGACGAGCTATTAAGTGAAATTATTGCACAAATAAAAGATGTGGATAATAAACACCGAAAAGATTCTTTAAACTTCTTTATTTATAATGTATTACCCGGAACCACCAGTGCAGCTGGAGTGAAGGCTAAATTCTTAAAAGAAATCATTTTAGGTGAATCAGTCGTTAAAGAAATAATGCCTTCTTATGCTTTTGAGCAATTATCGCACATGAAAGGTGGACCATCGGTTGAGGTTTTACTTGATCTTGCTTTAGGTGATGACGTATCAATAGCAACAGATGCAGCAAAAGTTCTTAAAACACAAGTATTCTTATACGAAGATGATACCAATCGTCTTGAACAAGCTTTTGAAAATGGTAATGAAGTTGCAAAAGATATTATCCAGAGTTATGCAAAAGCAGAATTTTTTACCAAGTTACCAGATGTAGAAGAAGAGATTGAAATTGTTACGTTTGTTGTTGGAGTAGGTGACATCTCTACGGATTTACTTTCTCCAGGTGGCGATGCTCACTCAAGATCTGACCGTGAACTGCATGGCCAATGTCTATTTGAACACAATAAAGATCAACAAAATGAACTTCTTGCGCTTCAAAAAACACACCCTGATAAGCGTATTATGTTAGTTGCTGATAAGGGCACAATGGGTGTGGGATCATCAAGAATGTCAGGGGTTAATAATGTCGCTCTTTGGACAGGCAAAAAAGCCAGCCCTTATGTTCCATTTATCAATATTGCTCCTGTTATTGCTGGGACAAACGGTATTTCTCCAATTTTCTTGACAACAGTGAGTGTCACAGGTGGTATTGGAATTGACCTTAAGAATTGGGCTAAAAAACACGATTCTCAAGGCAATGTTGTTGTCGATGAAGAAGGAAACTCAATTCTTGAAGAAGTGTATTCTGTTGAAACAGGTACTGTACTGACGGTAAATACCAAAGAGAAGAAACTTTATAAAGGCGATAAAGAGTTAAAAGATATTTCTGCGGCTCTAACACCTCAGAAAGTTGAATTCATTAAAGCTGGAGGGTCCTATGCGATTGTATTTGGTAAAAAGCTCCAAGCCTTTGCAGCAAAAGTATTGGGTACAGAACTTATTCCAGTATTTGCTCCATCAAAAGAAGTGATACATGTTGGACAAGGCTTAACAGCTGTTGAAAAAATATTTAATAAGAATGTTGTTGGTGCGACTCCAGGTGCGATCTTACATGCAGGATCATATGTTCGTGTAGAGGTGAATATTGTTGGATCACAAGATACGACTGGCCTGATGACTTCTCAAGAATTAGAGATGATGGCAGCAACAACAATTTCACCCATCGTTGATGCTGGATACCAATCAGGCTGTCATACGGCTTCGGTTTGGGATGATAAGTCTAAGGCAAATATCCCAAGATTGATGAAATTCATGAATGACTTTGGTTTAATTACTGCTAGGGACCCCAATGACAAATACCTGCCAATGACTGATGTTATTCATAAGGTTCTCAATGATATTACCATTGATGATTGGGCTATTATTATTGGAGGGGATTCACACACAAGAATGTCTAAAGGTGTAGCATTTGGTGCGGATTCTGGTACTGTGGCTCTTGCGCTTGCTACGGGTGAAGCAAGTATGCCTATTCCTGAATCAGTTAAAGTCACTTTTAAAGGCAAAATGAAGGACCATATGGACTTTCGTGATGTGGTACATGCGACTCAATATCAAATGCTTAAACAGTTTAAAGGAGACAATATATTTCAGGGTAGAATTATAGAAGTCCATATCGGAACATTGGCTGCAGACCAAGCCTTTACTTTTACTGATTGGACTGCGGAAATGAAGGCAAAAGCCTCTATCTGTATTTCACAAGATGAAACGCTTATAGAGTCTTTAGAGATTGCCAAAAGTAGAATTAATATTATGATTGATAAAGGCATGGACAATGAAAAACAAGTCCTAAAAGGCCTTGTTGACTTGGCTAGCAACCGCATTGAAGAAGTTAGATCTGGTAAAAAACGGCCTTTAGTTCCAGATGATAATGCAAAGTATTTTGCAGAATTTGTTGTGGATTTGGATGCCATTGATGAACCTATGATTGCTGACCCAGATGTATACAACCAAGATGTTTCAAAGCGATATACTCACGATACAATTAGAGAACTTTCGCACTATAAAGGAGAGAAGAAAGTTGATTTGGGCTTTGTAGGTTCTTGTATGGTTCACAAAGGTGATATGCAAATATTGGCTCACATGTTAAAGAATATTGAAGCTCAAAATGGTAAAGTTGAATTTAAAGCACCTTTGGTTGTTGCTCCTCCTACCTATAACATTGTAGATGAGTTAAAAACTGAAGGGGATTGGGATGTGTTATCTAAATACGCTGGTTTTGAGTTTGATGATAATGCTCCAAAAGGTACAGCTCGCACTAAATATGAAAACATCTTGTATTTAGAGCGTCCTGGTTGTAGCTTATGTATGGGCAATCAAGAAAAAGCTGAAGCTGGTGATACGGTAATGGCTACTTCTACGCGATTATTTAAAGGACGTGTTGTAGCCGATAAGGATGGAAAGAAAGGCGAATCATTATTGGCTTCGACTCCGGTTGTGGTTCTTTCTGCGGTATTAGGTAGAACTCCAACTATTGAAGAATATAAAGCTGCAGTCAAAGGTATTAAACTAACCATGTTTGCTCCGCCTCTTAAGCAATTAACCTCACGCCCATAATCTAACCACAAGCTTGCTTAATTAGGTTTGAAAAAAAGGTAGGGCTCATGTGTCCTACCTTTTCTATATCCTCGTTCATCTAAACAACAGAAGTACACGCGGATGCTCGCCTACAGGATTCTATTTAATAATATTGTATTTTTATGATAAAAGGCAGATAATCTACCTACTTAAACCAACAATACTTTTATATGGATAACATCTTAATCGCCACTGTCGTCATTATCTTTTTTACCGCACTTTTATCGCGAATTGTGCAAAACTTCGACCGTGTTCTTAAATCAATTCGTGGATTTCATGTCACTCTTGTTCGCAGAGACAATAAACGCATGTGGGGCAATGCTAAAATTTATGCCAATGGCTTAAAATTGTTGTTCTCCAAACCCTATCTATCCAGTGGCGGAGCTTGGGTTGATAGTTACATTTTTTACCAAGCAGATTTGGATAATTTAAAATTAATTCTACGTTACCACGATGAGTTGTCTCCTGAAAATAAAGAACGCCGTTTAAAAGAAATTAAAAACGTCTCAAAGCCAGGTAAATTTCGCCGTTTTATTCGTCAAATGCGTAATTTTATCAGTAATTTTCAAGAAGCGTTTAGTGATACCTTAAGCGTGTTCCTCAACCGCATGAAATCAAACGCAGGAGAGTTGATTAAAACCAATGAGAAAAAGCTGAAACAAGTGGGTTTTACCGCGATTGGAGCTGTGGGTAAGGAGTACGATCAAATTTTGGAAGCACACATTAATAAAAAGGTAGTGGTTTCAGTTGTTGATGGAGAGAAAAATCTAGAGTATGCTGGATTCTTAGGTGAATACTCGGCCAAATGGATTGCTTTGATGCATTGTGAAATTGAACAAGATTGGCATTTGCCGTTAAATGACATGAACCGTTTGATTCTTAACCGCAACATTGATGTGATTTTTAAGGTGGTTTCTACTAATAATGAATATGGTTTAGAAATAGAAATCAGCAATTTTAGCCAAGATGATATTCGCTTAAAGCGCATCAAAGGAGGTGACTTTAGCAAAAAAATCTATAAAACCATAAAGCCCAATCAAACCATTCAAACAACACTGACTCAATTGCCGCAAGAGTTGTTCCCAGAAAAGTGTTGTGAAATAGTGGATAAGAAAATAGAGAATGTGGCGCCTGAACGTGGTGGTAAGTACCATTCTGAAATGTGGCAAGACTTAAAGGATAAATTACCTGAGTTAGATTTGATTTATAGTTGTACAAGACGTGTTGATGTTTATGTCCCTCGAACCATTGCAACAATCCGCCACAGTGTATCTATGCGGTAATTATTATTTTTGAGAAAGTTCTAACCAAAGGTTGTGAATTTTACAAAACAGTTCGGCGGTTTTTTCTGTATCATACATGGCCGAATGAGCTCTTGAATTGTCCCACTCAATCTCTGCTTTTGCTATGGCTTTGGCAAGCACAGTTTGCCCATAGGCAAGTGCAGATAAAGTCACAGTATCCAAACAACTAAAAGGATGAAAAGGATTGCGTTTTATGCCAGTACGTTCGACTGCGGAGTTTAAAAAATTCAAATCAAAGTGAGCATTATGACCTACTAATATGGCACGATTACAGCCCGCTTCTTTAATCGCTTTTCGAATGGGAGTAAATATTTTTCCCAATGCTGGTGATTCCTTTTGAGCATTTCGTAAAGGGTGATCTAAATCTATACCAGTTATTTCCAAAGATTTTGGATCAATGTTTGATCCTTCAAAAGGTTCAACATAAGCTGTTGTAACATCATCAAAAAATAACAAACCTTCATCATCCTGTTGAATGATAACAGCAGCTATTTCTAAGAGTGCGTCAGTTTGATGGTTGAAACCACCTGTCTCAACATCAACTACTACTGGAAGGAAGCCCCTGAACCTGTTTTTTATATTTGTCATTTGTGTATTTTATATGAGAAATGAAGTTGAATAAACAAATAAATCATTATATCTAAATTCAATTGTAAGGAATTATTAAGTTTTGTATCTTTGAAAAATAATGTGTTATAATTCATCATTGTATTTAACTATTTTATTAAATTTGGAGTGAAGAAATGAAAAAGATTTTATTGGGAGTAAGTTTGGCCCTTGCAGGTGGAACAGCATTGGCTGGTGACCAAAATTTTGATGACCGTTGGTACATGACTCCCAGTGCTAGTTTTGTTAAATCAGACAGTGATAAGAACTCTCGTTCTGGTTTGACTTTTGGGATTGGTTTTGGAAAATTTGTCTCTGAAAGATTATCTTTTGATCTTGAGTTGGATAAAATGACTCAAGATGCAAAAAGCGGTGGTGAGACATCTCAAAAATCTGTTGGTCTGATGGGTCGCTATCACTTTGCAGAGCAAATGGGTTTTAGACCATATTTAGGTTTGGGTTTGGGTGCTTTGCGCCATAGCGATAATGTATCGCCTCTTACCAACTCGGTTCCAAGTGCAACAGAAGCAATGATGAACTTAGCAGCGGGCATGAACAAAGATTTAACTGACAGAGTTAAACTAAGAACAGAACTAAGATATCGTTTAGAAAATTCTGATGACACGGTTACTGGCCAAGATACATTCGGCGACATCATTTTCAATACTGGTTTGAGTATTGCATTTGGTGAATCATCTGCACAAACTACTAAAACTACTTTGGTAGAACAGGCTCCAATTGACAGTGATAAAGATGGAATCAGCGATGCAAAAGACCGCTGTCCACAATCACCAGCTGGTTCAAATGTAGATTCAACTGGTTGTGCCGTTGTGGATGGTGATGATGACAATGATGGTGTTCCTAATTCTAAGGATGCCTGTCCAAATTCAGTTGTTGGTGCAGTAGTTGGCAGTGACGGTTGTGAAGTCAAAGTTGTGATTGAGCTACAAGGTGTACACTTCGATACTGATAAATCTACTTTAAAGCCTGAGTCAATTGCTATCTTAAATGCGGCAGTTAAAACTTTAGGTGAGCATGGAACTATAATGGTTGAAGTTGCTGGTCATACTGATTCAACAGCATCTGATGAATACAATCAAGCATTGTCTCAAAGACGTGCTAAAGTTGTACATGCTTATTTGGTTGATCATGGTGTAAGTGCAGATCGCATGACTTGGAAAGGTTATGGTGAGTCCTCACCAATTGCTACCAATGATACCGAAGAGGGCAAAGCAAGAAACAGAAGAACAGAGTTAAATGTGAAGTAAGTTTTAATTTAACTAATGATTTAAAAAGCCTGCAATTGCAGGCTTTTTAGTTTTTAATTTTTAACTTTAATTTTAATAGAATGACGCCATTTTCAGAACAAGCCATTGCAATAATGCAATCAATACCAAAAGGTAAAGTAGCGACTTATGGTCAAATTGCCATTCTTGCTGGTAATCACCGCGCTGCCCGAAGAATCTCACGATTAATTCATACCTGTAGTAAAAAATACAATCTCCCCTGGCACAGAATTGTTAATATTCAAGGCAAAATCTCACTGAAAGGCGAAAAATTAGAGATGCAGTATGAGTTACTTAAATCCGAAGGAGTAGAGTTTGGAATTGGTGATGCGATAGATTTGAAGAAGTTTGGCTTCCGCCACAGCTACGCTGTTAAGTAACGCAGAGAGCGCAAAGGAGGCGCAGAGTTCGCAAAGGTTTGTAAGTAATTAGTCTTTGGAGAGAAAAGAAGAATTGTTATGTATCTGTTGTAATACAAAACAGCAATGTTGAATCTTCAAATTCTGGTATTAATTCCCATTCTGTATGTGCTTGCATAATTGTACTTTTTATTAACGACAATGCTGATAAATTTGGCATAGCAGATAGATCAGTTGTTCCCATATGCTTTTAGGAGTGTCCAAGAGAGCCATTTGAATATTTTATCCATCCTTCCCAGCCTATAACTTTAATATTATTTTGCGCATAAATATGCAGTAACTCCATTGCATCGATATATTCTACGATCATTTCTTCACTAGATGAAGATCTGCTTTCTATGTCTTTCAAACTATCCATCCTTTTCTAACTCGGCAATCATTAAGATTAAATTAATACAATTCTAACAATGAATCCAATAAAATAACAGAAAATTCTCTGCGTACCTCTGCGCCTCCTTTGCGCTCTCTGCGTTACTTAAACAGAGTAGCTGTGGCGTTAGCCAAAAAATCAAGAAATAAACATCGCATCGCCGTAACTAAAGAAACGGTATTCTTTTTCTACGGCATGTTGATAGGCCTTTAAGGTATTTTCTCTGCCACATTTGGCAGATACCAGCATAATTAAGGTGGATTCAGGTAGGTGGAAATTGGTTAACAGTGAATCCACCACTTTAAATTCATACCCTGGATAGATAAAAATGTTCGTATCGCCTGTATAGGGCTGTATTTCCTCGTCTTTGGCAGCGGTTTCTAAACATCGAACTGCGGTTGTACCAACCGCAATCACTTTATTGCCATTGGCCTTGGTTTTCTTAACCAATTCTGCCACTTCTGCCGTCACCTGCAACCATTCCTTGTGCATGATGTGGTCATTAATAGAGTCAGTTTTGACAGGTTGAAAGGTTCCTGCACCGACATGCAAGGTGACAAAAGCGGTGTTAACACCTTTATCCTTAATCGTTTGCAACAAAGATTCATCAAAATGTAATCCTGCGGTGGGTGCGGCGACCGCCCCTTTTTCTTGTGCATAAACCGTTTGGTACCGGTCTTTGTCACCTAACTCATTTTCACGTTGAATATACGGAGGCAAGGGCATGTGCCCGTAGTTGTCCATTAATTCTGTTAGAGAGGTGTTGTCTTGGGTTTCTACCAAATAAAACATGCCTTTTCTGGCAGTGGGCTTTAGAATCAAATCATCAAAATAAATAGGCATGCCCAATTGCGGCTTTTTACTGGTTTTTAAAAAGGCAATGGCACTGTTGTCATCCAATAATCGTTCAATGAAAACTTCTACTTTGCCGCCAGTTGTTTTTTGTCCAAATAATCGAGCAGGGATAACCTTGGTGTTATTAAAAACCAATAAATCGCCAGGGTTCAAAAAATCAATAATGTCTGGAAAATGTAAATCTTGGGTTTTGCCTGAATTTTTATCCAATGCCAATAAACGTGACTGAGTGCGTTCTTTTGTTGGGTGTTGGGCGATTAGATCTTTAGGTAATTCAAAGTTGAAGTCGGATTTTTTCATGGCTTTATTCTGCTATTATCTTGTGAAGCAGATATTGTTAAATTTGGAGTATCAAAATAAGTGGATCCCCGCATTCGCGAGGATGACGGAGTTGTTTCTAATGTTTTCATCTAAACTCAACAGGAAACCAAATTTCTTGAACGGTTTTTTGGTCTCCTTTTTTATAGATTAAATTAATCTTGATTTTGTCGCCTTTGTTAATTTTAAATTCTGGTTGCATCAACATAATGTGATAACTGCCTGGTTTGAAGGTGAGTTCCTCATGCGGTTTTATAATGATTTGATCTTGATGAATCATTTTTGCTACGCCATCAACGATTACAGATTGATGAATCATCGTCATCCCAAAAGCAGGGCTGTATGCATCAAGCAGAATAATGTCGTTATCTGTATTGTTTGTTAATTCACCATAAGCAGCCATGACGCTAGCATTGGGAGGAGCTGCTTGTAGCCAATAGTTTTCAATTGTGGGAAATTCTGCCTGTGCAAAACTGATTGTGCTGACCAGTAAAAGTGTAAAATACCGCATAATTCTTGTATAATGATAAAAACAAAACACATTTTAACCCTTTTGCTTTATAGATTCGATATAACTGATACTTTAAATAATAAATTAGGTAAAGCTATGAATATTTTTTCAAAAACATTGGTACTAATGCTTATGACAACACTTACAACGGTTCAGGCAGAGGATACTGCAGACACCGCCATTACGGTTTATTCTACTGCGCAAGCTGGCAGCATTTCTCCGCAACAGTTTCAAAACCCCAATTCAAGGGTACCTGGTTATGCGATTATTAAACAGGACAGGGTGATAAAGATTAAAAAAGGCCTATTTGAATTAAAATTTGATGACGTCACCAGTCAAATTGATCCAACCACGGTTTCATTTTCAACCCCCAATCATCCTGGAATGGCAACGGTATTGGATCAGAACTATCAATTTGATATTGTAAGCACACAAAAACTTTTAGAAAAGTATGTCGGTCAAGAAGTGATTGTTGAGCAAACTTCAGGTGGAACAAGCAAGACCATTAAAGGCAAATTATTGGGCACCAATGGCGGGATAATCGTTCAAGAGTCTAATGGTGCGGTAATCACACTAAGAAGTTATGACAGCGTGGCTTTTCCATCGTTGCCTGGTGGTTTGTTAACCAAACCTACCTTGCTTTGGTTGTTGAATGGCAAAAAATCAGCCGAAGAGTTAGCCAGGGTCACTTATCAAACCAAAGGCATGACTTGGTGGGCAGATTACAATTTAAACTTAAAAGAAGACGGCGATAAGTGCAGCATGGATTTATCTTCATGGGTGAGTTTGCTCAATCAAGCGGGTAGTTCATTTGAGAACACCAAATTAAAACTCATAGCAGGCGATGTTCATAGAGCCGAAGTGAATCAACCGATTGTAGGGAGACAGTTGGTCAAATCTATGAGCATGAGTGTTGCTGAGCTAGATGGAGGATTCCAAGAAAAATCGTTATTTGAATACCATTTATATACCTTGCCTAGACGGGTTGATTTGCCCAATAATTCAACCAAGCAAATAGAGCTGTTTCCTTCTGCCAATTCGGTAGAATGTTCAAAAGATTTGGTATTTAATGGTTCGCAAATTTTTAATCACCATTATTATAGTCCAATACTCGATGCCAACTATATGCGCCGAGCCAAACCCAAAGTCAAAGCTTATGTGAGTTTTGAAAATTCCAAGAAAAAAGGTTTGGGTATGCCACTGCCAGCAGGACGCATTCGGGTCAGTCAATTAGACGAGTCGGATGGTTCATTGGAATTCATCGGCGAGGATATTATTGACCACACACCTAGAAATGAAACAGTCACAATTGAATTGGGCAACTCGTTTGATGTTATCGGCGAACGCAAACAGACCAATATTGTTGTGGGTAAAAAAGAAATCATAGAAACTTTTGAGATTACATTGAGAAATCAAAAGGAAACTTCTACAACGATCAAAGTGATTGAACCTTTGTACCGTTGGAGCAATTGGAAGGTTACGGAAACTTCCGATAAATACACCAAGCAAAATGCCAGTACTATCGATTTTAAAGTGAAGCTCAAGCCTGAAGAAGAAAAAGTGATAAGCTATATGGTTCACTATTGGTGGAAATGAAAATAATTAATAATTGACAATTTGATCGAGAGAAATACCATGAAAAAAATTACCACCAATCTAATGGTTCCGGATGTGAATGAAGCCATCGAGTATTATGTCAACAACTTGGGGTTTAAGTTTGCTATGGGTGTTGACGGCAGCGAAAGTGTCAAGATGGGGAATATTGATGACATTGAATTGATGTGGGCAATCATCAAAAAAAATGATGTAGAAATCATGCTTCAACATCAGCACAGCTTAATCAATGAAGTGCCTGAATTTAAGAATAGGTCTGTTGGTGGAACTTTTACCCTTTATATTAAAATGGCCGATACCCAAGGCTTTTATGAACAAATTAAAGACAAGGTTGAGGTGGTTAAACACTTGCACAAAACTTTTTATAACACCTATGAATTTTCAATCCGAGATTTGAATGGGTATATTTTGTATTTTGCACAAGACCAAGAGGATACGTAATGTCAAAAAATGTAAATATCAACAGCGTTGGACAGATTGCGATTGCTGTATCTGATATAGAAAAAGCAACCGAATTTTATCGTGATAAATTAGAATTAGATCTACTGTTTGAAGTGCCCTCTGGTTTGGCTTTCTTTGATTGTGGGGGAGTTCGATTGATGGTGACTGAACAAAATGGCGACATGAAAGACCATCACACTTCGGTGATTTATTATCGAGTGGAGGATATACAAGCAACGACAGATGCATTAAAATCCAAGGGCATTGTTTTTACCCGTGAACCACAAATGGCTGTGAAAATGCCAGACCATGAATTGTGGATAGGGTTTTTAAGAGATCCTGATGAAAATTTAATTGGCATTATGTCAGAAGTACCTTTAGCCGAATAATATTACAAATAACGATACCAACAACAATAGAATAATTATGAACCCAATAGAACTAATACAAATTTTACCCAAAGCCGAATTACATCTACACATCGAGGGAACTTTCGAACCCGAATTGATATTTGAAATCGCTAAGCGCAACGATATTACTTTGCCACATGATTCTGTTGAATCTTTAAAAGCGACTTATGAGTTTGATAATTTGCAGGAGTTTTTAGATATTTACTATCAAGGTGTGAATGTTTTACAAAAAGAGCAAGATTTCTATGATTTAACTTGGGCTTATCTTCAACGGGCAAAAGCCGATAATGTTGTGCACACAGAAATTATGTATGATCCACAGTCGCACACAGAACGTGGTATAGAGTTTGAAGTGGCATTGAATGGTATTTACCGCGCTTTACAAGATGGGCAAAGCCAATTGGGCATCAGTTCAATTTTAATACTCAGTTTATTGCGTCATTTAAGTGAAGAAGATTGTTTGGCAACTTTAGAACAAGCTGTACCACATATGGATAAATTTCAAGCCATTGGTCTGGATTCATCAGAGCAGGGAAATCCACCTGAAAAATTCACTAAATTATACGCAAGGGCAACTGAATTGGGCTTGTTAAAAGTCGCACATGCAGGAGAAGAAGGCCCGGCGCAGTATATTTGGAATGCCATAGATATATTGGAAATTGATAGAATCGATCACGGTAACCGTTGCTTGGAAGACGATAAATTGGTTGATTATATTGTGGCCAAGGATTTAACATTAACGGTTTGTCCTTTGTCGAATCTGAAATTGTGTGTTGTTGATGATTTAAAAAAACACCCGATAAAAACCATGTTAGATAAAGGCCTAAA
>JAJRQG010000077.1 GCA_024280395.1 Gammaproteobacteria bacterium
GATCTGACTACTATTTCTACAATTTATTGTTAACGGGACATTTGCAGGGTTATAACTTTTTATAATGTCTAATACTTCTAGTTTTGTATCTATAAAAAGTCCTGATTGATTATTAATATCATGAAAAATATACCATTCCCCGTCTTGGAGACCACAATCGACTAACATCTCTAATACATCTATATGATCAAAATCAAATAGGTCTTGTCCTTCATCGACTATTAATACATCGTAACTATCAATTCCAGCTCGCCTTTTATCAACTTTGACACTATCAATCGTTGAAATAACTACGTTCTCATTTCGAATCCGAGTTTCAAAATAGCGCTTCAACCAGCTTGATTTACAAACTAGAACAACATTTTTACCACTACTACCAAGTCTTCTTGAAAGTTCAGCTGCCAAGAATGTTTTTCCAGTTCCTGCTCCACCAAAACACAGCACTTGCTTATTGGCACTAACAATATCCAGATATCGATATTGCTCATCAGTTAACTTAACAACAGCATCCTCCAATCTTGATAGTTGAGCATGCAATGGTTCAACTAATTCAAAATTTGGTCTTAAATACTGTTTGATTTTTGCTACTTCATGTAGTGAAAGCTTGTGATTATTGAATGGTTTTGAAAACCAATATTTAAAGAACCTTTCTAACCAAGACTCAAAATTACGAAATTTTTTTGTGTCACAAATTACTTTAACATCCCACTCAGAGCTTAATTGATTCCACTCAATATCTGGAAAAATCACTCCACACCCAACAGGAATATTCATTCCAATAAACTTCTTTGATTCTTTTATTTCATTCTCAATAGCATGCAGTGCACCTTCAGACTGTCGAAATGGGTCTTGAATTTGATGCTTGATATTATTTCTATCTATTGTGTACCAAAGTCCATTATAAGAGTTAACTCGCCCCCCTTTCACCTCAAAAACAAAAACACCAAATTCACAAACGATAACAAAGTCAGCTTCTCCAAAGCGTTTCTTATTGTGTTTAGTAAGATTCAAAGAATGAAAAGCCACATAATGTGAATTATCAACGAATGCTTCTCTTATTTTGTCAAATACACGATATTCCGCTCTGCTTTCAGTATTATGGGGAGTTTGTGGAATAATTTGCATTATTTCATTTTATTATACTGAGCTAAATATTTATTGTAGGGTTCACAGTTTTTTGTCCAAATTGCTCGGTAAAAGACATCATCAACAACTTCTGTTTTTGGTTTTCTTGCCTCACCATCAAAAATAATTTCCAACCCTGATGATGTTGAATTGAATACATAAGCTCCATTAGGTATTTTTAATGTCGTTTTCAGACAATTATTTATTTTAGGCTGTTTATTCGCAAACCAAATTTTAAAATCATTCTTCTCAAACATATCTACTAGCGTTAAAGGTTCGCTCACTTCAGAAGGATCAGAAAATGTAATATTACTACCAATACTTTGATGTGCATAAGCAGCCATCTTGGTAGTTATATGCCTTTGCAAATTTTTAAATTCTCGCAACAATTTAGGTATTTTAATAAATTTGTCTCTAATGCCAAACACCATTGCAAAAAGCAAATAATCTAGCTCTTCAAACTCATCAATTGAATATTCCATTAAATCTTCGACACTTTCTCTTAAAAAAAGCATCAATAACATTTTTTCTAATGGTGTTTTTGCATCGTGAAATTGTTCAGATGCAGTCTTTTCAGTTATCGATTCAAACTTTAAAAGTGTTTTGGATAACTGTTGTGCTCTATTTTTACTTTTATCAGTGTCAAAGTTGTCTAAATTTTCTAAAAACTCAATAATATTTTCTTTAACATCTTTGCCATTTACAATAACATTAAGTAAACCGTGATACATTTTTGATCTTTCAGACTCTAAAGATCTATCTTTTTGAAAATAATGAGCTATAAGTCTAATATCAATACCTACAATATCGGTCATATCTGTAGAATTACAAATAGAGTGATATACATTGTTTGAAGCAACTCCATTTTTTGAAAAATAAAACAAAGCAGTTAACATTCCCCCAAAAGCGTATACCTCAGGATAGTTAATCAACGTTTTCTCAGGCAACATTAACCCTTGCAAATATTCAGCTGTTGCCCCTTTAGAAAATAGTTTTGCATCAATTTTTAAATTCAAATCCGTAAGAGGGACATTACTATAAATGCCTGCGTTTTTTTCAAACGAATTTTTTTCTTCTTTACTTGGAAAAATAAGGTTTTTTATACACGACGTAGGTAGTGGAGTAGGAAGAAATAAAGTATCCACATCTTGTTCGTTAAGTTTCTTTAGATCAAAACTAAACAACTGCTCTTCTGCAAGTAACCCATCAGATAAAGACCTTCCCCATGCATTAACCAAACCCTGCATGCCATCTATTGAAAATTCAATGATACAAGACTTCAATCCATCAACTTCACTAATACTTTTTTCTAAAATATCGCTAGTTACAGCACCTTTAAATAACGCTATATAACCATCATGAATTTCTAAAACATCAGCATAATATTTAGTAAAGCCAGCGGGTTCCGTTATCAGACCTTGTGCAATAATATTCCGCATATTATCTGTGTTTGTTGCACAGAACCACTTTTTTTGTTCCACTTCTGGTTCAGATAAATTAGTCATGGGATTCCTTAATTCTTTTTAAAATCGTTTCATCATTAGGCAAAATACTTTCTACGGAACAATTTCTGTCCATTTGTTTTAAAAGCACTATCTGTTTCATTGCTCTTGAAACCATCACATAAAACTTTTTTTTCATACTATCAAAGTCATTATTGTAGACCTTAAATTGATCAATATCTGCAATAAAAACAATATCAAACTCTAGCCCTTTTACCGATTGAGCATTCAACACCACAATTCCTCCTGTACTAAAGTCAAGGGTGATATTTTCATTCGCTTTATATGTCGAAATTACTGGTTTTGGGTGATCGAGCTTTATATCAACCTCCTTTAGCGCCTGAACATACTTATCCATAACCATATTATTAGGAACGATAATTCCAATAAGCCATTTGGGGTCTCGGTCAGCTTTTTTTAATATAAACGAGATCAGCTTACGGTTAAATGTACTCCCTTGATACTCATATAA
>JAJRQG010000078.1 GCA_024280395.1 Gammaproteobacteria bacterium
GCAAGATTTAAGACAACTCAAAGCTAATTTTGAAGAAAAATACTCGATTCAGTTGTTTTTTGAAGAGATACCCTTTTCAACATGGAAAATCGACTATGAAGTTGTTACAAAAGAATATTACGATGAACTGTTTGATTATATAGTCTTGCTAGATGGAGAATTCAGCAAGTATCCCCTTAAATTTCTATGGAAGACACGACTAAGAGCCGTTGCATTGGTTCGATTACTTTCCAATTCTGGAGATTTATTAGTCACCGCAGTTCCAGATTATATACGAGAAATTCTTTTCCTTGATTTTAAAAGAGGCAACTATGACAAAGTATATCAAAAAGATGTTATACATCATGACTTTTACCACATGATTGAACAAGAGTTAAATGGAAGCTCAGAGTGGAAAGACCCCACTTGGTTAGGTTTTAATCAACCCAATGTTAGCTATGGGCGCACAGGATGGACAGCTCAGGGAATTACATCCAATGCTGGCTTAATGAATCATCCTGAACCAGGATTTACCAATGCTTATGCCAAAACAGAGCTTCCTGAAGACAAAGCCACCATATATGCTCAATTATTTATTACTGAAGAATACAATAAATTAATTCGTTGGGCGAAGAAGGATAAAATCTTGGATAAAAAAGTAAAATATATGAAGTTTTTTTTAAAAACCCAACATAAAGACTTTAATAAACAATTTTGGGAAGAGCTACATAAATAGCTATTGGGTTTGATTTTGAATTAATTTCAAAACCGATTGGGCTTGTGCATGGTTTTGTTTGGCGGCTTTTTTTAACCACATCATGCCCTGTTTTGTATCTTTAGCCACGCCATCTCCTTGTAACAACATGAGTGCTAGATTGTAAGCTGCCATTGGGTTGTCTTGGCTGGCCGCATTCTGATACCACTTTCTGGCTTGCTGTTTGTTTTCATATACGCCCTTGCCTTGTGCGTACATTGAAGCCACTAAAAATTGTGCGGTTGGATGGGATTGTTCAGCTGCCTTTTCTGCCCAAAAGAAAGCTTGTGCCAAATCTTGTTTAACCATCGAACCATCGTAAAGCATTACGGAGAGATTGTATTGGGCAGGAGCATAATTGAGCTCTGCGGCTTTTTTATACCAGCGTTGTGCTTGTTGGATATCCTTGTTAGTTCCATTGCCGTGTTCATAGTTTTCGGCTAAGAATCCCATGGCCACTTCATCATCAGACTCTGCAGCTGCAAGTAACTGTTCAAAGCTCAAATCTTTGTAACTTTCCGAAAAAGCACCAAAAGCCAGTAACAAACTAAAAAATACAAATAAAATTTTCATTGATTAAACTATAAATAAATTATAAATAAAAACCCATAATAATGAATCCATGTATAATTTACCAAACTAAATGTTAAAATAATCGAAATTTTAAAGTACTGTTAATATATGTCTAAGAAAACTTTGTATTTGGTAGATGGTTCTGCCTATTTGTACCGCGCCCATTTTGTTCCTGCTTTACAACGCCTTAAAAACCACAAAGGTGAACCTACGGGCATGATATATGGCGTCATTAACATGATTAATCGCATGTTAAAAGAGTATGAGCCGGAATACATGGCTGTGGTCTTTGATGCACCAGGCAAAACTTTTCGCCATGACATGTATGACCAGTACAAAGCCACTCGTCCGCCAATGCCCGATGATTTGCGGGCACAGATTCAACCCACCAAAGACATCATTAAAGCCATGGGTATACCGCTTTTGGAAAAAGTAGGCGTTGAAGCCGATGATGTCATGGGCACTCTTGGTGTGATGGCAACCAAAGCAGGGTTCAAAACAGTTATATCTACGGGTGATAAAGATTTGGCACAGTTGGTCAACGATGATGTCATGCTGATTGATACCATGCGCAATACCGTTTTAGATTATGAGGGTGTGGTGACTAAATTTGGGGTAGAACCCAGTCAAATTATTGACTATCTTACTTTGATTGGTGATACCTCGGACAATATTCCAGGGGTAAATAAAGTTGGGCCAAAAACAGCGGTCAAATGGTTGGCACAACACCAAACATTGGATAATATTATTGCCGATTCAGATAATGTTAAAGGCAAAGTGGGTGAATACCTGCGTGAAGCTCTGGACAAAATTCCATTGTCAAAAGCCTTGGTCACCATTGATACCGAACTAAAGCTGGAATGTGAAGTTGAAGAATTAAAAATCAATGGCGAAGATGTTGATGCCCTAAATCAACTGGCCGAAGACTGTGGTATTAAATCACTACAGCGCAGCGCACAAGGCGATATGTTTTCAAGCACATCTCAAAAACCAGCGACTCCAGAAGTCAAAAAAGAGAAAATACAGTACACCTGTATCCAAGATTTAGATTCTTTAAAAGAATGGTTACAGAAAATTGAAAAAGCTGGAATTGTCGCTTTTGATTTAGAAACGACCTCAATCAATTCAATGGCAGCTGACATCGTTGGTCTTTCATTTGCTTACAAGGCAGGTGACGCTGCCTATGTACCCATCGCCCATGTGGAAGAAAGTTTAATTGATGACCACAAAATCATTGAAGGTCAATTGGACTTGCAAACTGTGTTGGATTTGATTATTCCTGTGATAAACAATCCCGATATAGAATTGATTGGTCAACATTTTAAATACGACATGAATGTCTTGTCCAAATATGGCATTGAAATCACTAACTTACAACAAGACAGTTTGATGGAATCCTACGTGTTAGATACCAATGGCAGACATGACATGGATACTTTGGCCATGAAATACCTACAAATCAAGACTACTAAATACGAAGAAATCTGTGGCAAGGGCGCAAAACAAATTGGTTTTGCGCAAGTGGCCATCGATGTCGCGACCCATTATGCGGCTGAAGATGCCGACATCACATTACAACTGCATTTAACCTTAAAAGAATTGTTGGCAAAACAACCCCAACAACAAAAAGTCTATTCCGAAATAGAGATGCCACTGGTGAATGTGCTGGCAAAAATTGAACAAACAGGTGTATTGGTTGACCATGCTGTTTTAAAAGTACAAAGCCATGAACTTGGCGTGAAAATTGAAGCATTGAAACAATCGGCTTATGAATTGGTCGGGCGAGAATTCAACCTCAACTCACCCAAACAATTACAGGAGATTTTGTTTGAAGAGCAAGGCATTCCTGTCATTAAGAAAACTCCAACAGGCTTACCATCAACTTCAGAAGACGTGTTACAAGAATTGGCCGAAGAACATGAACTGCCAAAAATTATTATTGAGAATCGCTCTTTAAGTAAGTTAAAATCCACTTATACAGATAAATTACCACTCGAAATCAATCAAAGAACGGGTCGAATTCACACATCATATCACCAAGCGGTAACCACCACGGGGCGTTTATCTAGCTCCAATCCGAACTTGCAAAATATTCCAATCCGAACTGCCGAAGGTCGCCGCATTCGCCAAGCTTTTGTCGCCCCCGATGGCTTTAAAATCATGGCAGCGGATTATTCACAAATTGAATTGCGCATCATGGCGCATCTCTCACAAGATGAGAACCTGTTGGACTCATTCGCCAAAAATCAAGATGTACACAGCCGCACCGCTTCACAGGTTTTTGAAGTTGAGATTGAAGAGGTTAGCAAAGACCAAAGACGTGCTGCCAAAGCCATTAACTTTGGCCTAATGTACGGCATGAGCGCCTTTGGATTGGCCAAACAGTTGGGCGTTACCCGCAAAGAAGCCTCTGATTATATGAAACGCTATTTTGAACAATATCCAAAAGTAGCTGAGTTTATGGACTCAATTAAGACAGAAGCTAAAGAAAACGCCTATGTCGATACACTTTTCGGAAGACGTTTGTACTTCCCCGAAATAAAAAACCGCAATGGCCGCATCCGTGCCGGTGCCGAACGCGCCGCCATCAACGCACCCATGCAAGGAACCGCCGCTGATATCATTAAAAAAGCCATGCTATCCGTACAAACCAAAATCAAAAACAACCCAGATATTCGCATGATTATGCAAGTTCACGATGAATTGGTGTTTGAAGTCCGTGAAGAAAAACTGGATGAGTTAACCAGCGTTGTAAAAGAGTTAATGGAAAGTGCAGTAAAATTAGATATTCCTCTAAAAGTGGATACAGGTGTGGGCGATAATTGGGATGAGGCGCATTAGCAATTAACAATGTGCAATGTGCAAATAGATCAGAGGTTAATAATAGGTGATGCTGTTTCCTGATAGAGTTGCCATTCCAGCCGAGTCCGAAAACAAGAGAAATAATCTCATTGGGAGATATGATTTTATTTAAATCAGCTTAAAACCGCTGAGATTTTAACGAACTACTTTTGACAAGAATTTTATTACTTTATTTTGACTCCATTTTCCACAAAATTTTACTCCCTGCACTTGGGCCTTCTCCCCAAACCAGCTTAGCTGAAGGAATGTCATCATCAATAATACCACTAAAATATATGATGACATGGTGATCAAAACAACCATTGAGTAAAAACCTTGATTTAAATGATCTTTTTGACAAATAGAGATTTTTATATTTAATGTCAGAAAATTCAACCGGGCTTTCATTTTGATTGTCTCTAATTGCTCTAAATTCTTGCCCTTTATCAATATATTTCTTAAGGTCAAAGTATATTTGTTTTATTCTTTCTTTAGGAATAGCTCGAGCATATGTAACATATTTAGAACCCTCACCACAACTGCCTTCGATTGTATGATCCTGTGAGGATAGAAAGGTAAGAAATGATATAACAAAAATAACGTAGTCAATAAACTTATAAACCTTTTTCATAAAGCGCTCAATATAATCTTTTACCATTTATAAGTTGTCCCGTGGTCTTTGTATATCACTCTGAGTATAGAACCTACAATTAAGTTTCATTTAAATAATGATTTATATTCAGAGCCTAGATTGAGCTGTTTATGATTGACCCTTTAATATATTAGCCCCAATCGTATATGTATAAACCGCACTGGGTTGAAATTGAACTACAATGTCATCAATTGTTTTTGTTTGACTTATTGTTTTTGTTGTTACCATTGTTTCAGTTAATTTGTTTGTATGGGAAAATTCGATCAATGCTTTGATTCTTCTGCTGTCAGTACAGGCTAAGTCTGACCATTTAACTTCAGCGCACCAATCTGGTTTTTGTTCAATGTTGTTGATAAAGACAATATCCACTTCTCCTTTTTTCCATCGTGCATAATGTAACGAATCTATCATTTCAGAATGAAACCATTGACTATAAATGGCCGTTTCTGTTAATGCTCCCATGGACTCGTGGTCATGGGTTATTGGTCCAAATAAAGCGGCTCTCATAGATGGGTTGCTTAAATAGACTTTGAAATAAGTAGCACGCTTAAACTGTTTAGATTTGATATCGATGCGGTTAACTATTTTTATCAAAAATGCAGCTTCTAAATATTCTAAATATTTTTTAATGGTGTTTTTTGAAACACCAGATGATTTTGATAATCCATCTAATGAGATTTCATTGCCAGTATTGTAAGCAATGGTAGTAAATAATTTATTGAGTTCTTGAACATCGTTTATTCCATACAGGCTTGGCAAGTCACGCAATAAGACTTTATCTATTATATCGCTTTTAATGTATCTTGAGCTATCCTCTTGAATGAGATTTGAAAATACTGCCTCTGGGTAACCTCCATAATTTAAATAGTTAATAAATTCATCGTTGAGTTCATTTATCTTTTTAGTAGAATAATTAAACAATAGTTGTACTTCAATTAAGTTATCAACTTTTTTTATAAAAGCCAAATACTCAGCAAAAGTTAATGGCGGCAATAAAAAATCAGTAAATCGACCTGCACCAGACTCTTTACTTTTAAGTTTTAATGCAGCAGCAGCAGAACCTGTGGCAATAAATTTGTAGTTTGGATATGAGTCCACCAATGATTTTAAATGAACTTCCCATTGTGGTAAATACTGAATTTCATCAAAGACAATTGTTAACTCCGTTTCTCTTTTGTGATTAAATTCTTCTTTAAATAAATTGACGATTTTCTCTAGTGACAAACCTGTATAAATAGGTGTTTCAAGTGAAACATATAATATGTTCTTTGCTGAGGCTCCTTGTTTTAATAATTCATTAATGGTGTGATATACCATTACTGTCTTGCCAACTCGTCTAGGCCCCATTAATACAACAGCTCGGTTAATAGATTTTTGTTCAACAAGTTTTAAGAATGATTTAAAATAAAACCTTCTTGGCAAATCTTGAAAACGGTTTTCAATAGCTGAGGTTTCCCACCAAGGGTTATCAAAGTGAAAACGATTAAGAACTTCTTTTTGTGATATTTGCAACATATAATAAGACCATTTAATTGTTCTTATTATATCAAATTACAAAATAATGTCAATTAATTGACTCTAATTTATTTCATTCGCTTATTCCTGATGATGCCTAGGGACGTGTCAACCGATAAGCTTTTATAGCGTTAACTTATACATGAGAAATACATTACCAAAAATAAAAAATTGTCTGTTACTCTTTTTACTTTCGCTAAGTTTTTTATCAACTGCAAGCGAATGTGATTTTTCGATGGTTGAGAACTCCGTTGAAAACTTGCTGCAGAAATACCCAGCCATTCCTGGAGTTGGTCTGCAAATTGGTTATCCTGATGAAATAATTTATGAAAAATATTGGGGCCAATACGATCAACAAACCGTTGTTCCTTTGGCTTCAGCTACAAAATTGTTGTCAGGAATCACAATAATGGGGTTGGTGGATGATGGACTGATTGATTTAGATGAACCCATTGACATCTATTTACCGCAGTTCACTGGCGATAAAGCCCAGATGACTGTTCGGCAAATGTTTTCACATACCTCAGGCATGCCCAATAATGAACAGATGCAAAACAAAGCAATACTAAATGCCCGAAATGGACTGAATCTCGAACAAGCCGTGGATCTTTTGGCCTGCTGTGAACCATTAATCTACCAACCTGGCCAAGGGTTTGCCTATGGTGGTTCATCCATGCACATTGTTGGCAGGATTGCAGAAGTTGTCAGTGGCAAAAGCTGGATTGAAGTTTTTAATCAATATCTAACCACCCCTCTTGCCATCACCAGCATGGATTACAATGGTCTTGGCATCACACAAAATTATCGCTTAGCTGGTGGTGGGCAGTCCTCTTTGCCAGATTATAGCAAAGTACTGAATATGTTATTAAACAAAGGTCGTTACCAATCAAGCCGAATTTTAAGCGAACAAGCCGTAACAACTATTAATACCGACAATGTTTCAAACAAAGAAATAGTTTTTGTACCACCCCAAGTAGATGGAGATGTCAGGTATGGGATTGGCACATGGCTAAGATTCGATGAAAACCAACAAGCGATTGGTTTATTTAGCCCCGGAGCTTTTGGGTTCACCCCTTGGGTAGATTATGACTTAAATTATTATGCCGCCTTTATGGTAAAAGATTTTAACAGTCGCATGGCTGCACCTATTGCGGAAATTAGAGATCAAATTAGACAAATTCTGTCTGACAACTGGTGTGGTTCAAAAGCGCCAGAACCAACTAAGGAATTGGGCTTATGGTATGACCCAAAGTTTAATGGCCATGGCTTGGAAATACAAAAGGTTGGCTCCTCTTATTCAGGTGTTTTTTATACCTTTACTCAATCTGGCGAACCTGAGTGGTATATATTGTCTGTTGAAAACCAAGTCAAAAGTTTATCAGGTAGTTTGTTAAAGATTGAAAATCATGGAAGCACAGAAGAGATACAAACATCATCACAAGTTGTGGGTTCTTTTTCAATACAATTTGACCTATCTTCAGATAACACCAGCTGTATTTCAACCAATGACCTTTCTTATGCAGAAATAATCTGGAGCATAAATGACGAACAAGGCGCGTGGTGCTTACAACCTTTATTGACGGTTAACAGCAGACCAAAAACCAACACCAATGGTTGGTGGTGGAATGACAGTCAAGACAGCGGCTGGGGATTCAACATTTATGCTGATAACACAACTGAATTTCGTTTAATTTATTACTATGATGAAACGGGACAACCCATTTGGGCATTTGCTTCAAATGAAGCCGAGTCAGAAGATTTTATCGTGCAGGGCCCAACTGGTTATTGTCGTTCTTGCAGTCTAATCCCTCTACAAACCAATCAAATAGGACAGTTTAATGGTTCAATCAAACCTTCTTCAATTCTTACCGAATCAGAGTCAACCATTAGTTTAGATATTGAGAACTGGCGAAGAATGGATTTTATCCCTAAAATATTTTCTAATCCAGCCTATTAAAGTTGTTATCATATACGCAATATTCTCGCATATTGATCTCATATGCTAAACTCTAATCCTATACACACTTAGAAGGCTTGATAAATTGACAACATCTACAAAAAAGTACACTGCTCGTTCTGCAACTGCCGTTATTGTTGCCAATATGATTGGTACTGGGGTTTTTGCTTCATTGGGTTTTCAGTTATTGGAGATTCAATCGGGTTTTGTGATTTTGATGTTATGGGCTGTGGGCGGTCTGACAGCTTTGTGTGGTGCTTTGAGTTATGCCGAACTTGGGGCGGCCATGCCACAAAGTGGTGGTGAATATAATTTTTTAAGCAAAATTTATCACCCAATGGTGGGGTTTGTTGCGGGCTGGGTTTCTACTACCATTGGTTTTGCTGCTCCTGTTGCCGTGGTGGCCATTTTATTTGCAGGTTATTTCGTAAAAGTCTATCCAATTATTGATGTGAAAATATTGGCCATAGCCTTAATTGTTGCATTAACAACTATTCACATAACCAATCATAAAAAAAGTGGTGGTTTTCATCAAGTCATGACTTTGTTTAAGTTGTTATTGATTATTGGTTTTAGTAGCTTAGCTTACTTTATGGTGGAACTACCCCAGGATATATCTTTCATGCCAAGTGTAAATGATTTTAATGTTATCTTTAGCGGCTCTTTTGCTGTTACTTTGGTTTACGTGAATTATGCGTATATGGGTTGGAACTCTGCAACCTATATTTCTGGCGAGCTAGAAAACCCACAGAAAAACTTACCAAAAATATTATTAATTGGCACTTTAACTGTGACAATTTTATATGTTATTTTAAATTTTATTTTTTTGTATGTAGCACCGGTTGATGAGATGGTAGGGGTTAAAGAAATTGGTTACATTGCTGCCAAACATGTTTTTGGCAATCAAGGAGCAGCTATTATGAGTATCGGACTATCTGTTATATTGATTTCTACTGTGAGCGCCATGACCATGGCTGGACCACGGGCTTTTCAAGCCATCGGGCAAGATTATCCTGTGTTTAAAAAATTGGCACAAACCAATAAACACGGTATTCCTGTTATTGCTATATTATTACAATCAGGACTAAGTATATTTTTTGTAATATCTTCCTCGTTTGAATTCATTATGGTGTTTGCCGGATTTACTCTGGGTGTGAGTAATTTCGTAACTGTATTGGGTGTAATTGTGCTGAGAAAAACACAACCAGAATTACCTAGACCATACAAAACATGGCTTTATCCTTTAACCCCATTGGTGTATTTGTGCCTAATGGGGTGGATGTTAGTCTATATAATTAAGAATAAGCCTGACGCAGCATTAATGAGCTTAGGCGTAATCGTCTTGGGAATTGTTATGTATTCTTTTTCAAAAAACACAGAATAATATTCAATAGAGACCTTTGCATAGCTCTAGAACGATTGGAAAAGTCTCCAGTATTAATAAGTAATCATGACAATGACATAAGTTAGACAGATTTGGTTCCTAAAATGGCTGTAATTCAAAACAGCATTAGAGCCATGAAAATTTTTATACCGACAAATGAGTTAAACGAACAATTTATCCATCGTGGCTTTTCTTTAAAGCCATTGGTCATAGAAGCTTATCAATACCATTTGAATCATTCTTTGTCTGAAAATACCCAAAATCGATTCAGTAAAAATGTAAAAACTGGCACCAATATCACTAAAACTGGCAAAACAATCGAAGAATAATCCAGTTTGAACTTGTCCACCAAGAAAAAAGCGCCAGCTTCATGAATGAAAAAAGCCAAAAAAGATACCAGAAAGAATTTTGGAAACAGTTGTTTGTGTTGTCTATTGTCTTTAAAGGAAAAAAAATAATGACCAAAATAAGCAGGCAATAACCCAGAAAAAAAACCAATAGAATGGGCAACTAAATAAGGCGTTTGAAAAGTTTTAAACACCCAATATGAAACCAGCCAATGAACCAAACTGGCCATAACGCCAACCACGCCATAACGAAACATCAGTCGAATGGTAGGATTATGGGATAATTGCAAAAACACTGTCATCATTGAGTTGAATATGAATGGGCTCTAAAGACTGCCCTAAACATGGGCCATTTATGCATAAACCATCATCGGGTTTAAACTCAGCTCCATGTGCAGGGCAAACCAAATTGCCTTCAGCAGTGACTAAAAACTTACCAAGAGAATAGTTCATTCTTCGACCTTGGTGGGGGCAAAAGTTTTTAAAAGCTGTATATTTGTCGCCCTGATAAAGCAACATCAAAGAAATTAATGCTTCATCGGTTTGCAAATTAAATTCGTACCAGATACCTGGTTCAATGTCTTTTATTTCAGCCAACCGATGAATCAAAACTATACAGCCTTAGTTGAATAAGTTCTAACCGCATCTACCAATACAGCTAGCTTCTCAGGTTTCATGTCTGGATGCATGCCATGTCCAAGATTAAATATGTGCCCATTCCCTTGTCCAAATGAATTAAGTACTCTTTTCACCTCTGCACGAATCACATCATCATCTCCATATAAAACACAAGGATCTAAATTGCCTTGCAAGGCAACTTTCCCTTGGGTTAATTCTCGTGCCAAAGATAAATCGGTCGTCCAGTCTACGCCTAAACAATCAGCACCTGTATCAGCCATTTTAGATAAATTGTACTGAACTCCTTTTGAAAAAAGAATCACGGGGGTATCTGGATTTTCGGCTTTAATGCCATCAACGATTTGTTGCATATAGTTCAATGAAAATTCTTGGTACATGTCTGGAGAAAGTGAGCCTCCCCAAGAATCAAATACCTGTACCGCATTGGCGCCACTGCTAATTTGTGCATTTAAATAATCAATGCTGGCATCGGTTAATTTTTGTAACAATAAATGTGCCGCATCTGATTGATTCAACAAAAAGGTCTTGGCTTTGGCAAATGCTTTGGAACTGCCGCCTTCAACCATGTAAGTCAATAAAGTCCAAGGAGAACCACAAAACCCCAAAAGAGGCACTTCTTCATTAAGCGTCTTCGAAGTTAATGCAATGCCATCCATGACATATTTTAAATCAACATTGACATTTAATTTGGGCAATTTTTTAACATCATCCATAGAAACTATGGGATTTTTAAATTTTGGCCCTTCACCTGTTACAAAATACAAACCCAAACCCATGGCATCAGGAATGGTTAATATATCAGAAAAAATAATCACAGCATCCAGTGGAAACCTGCGTAATGGTTGCAAAGTCACCTCACAAACCATTTCTGGATTTTGTGCCATGGTCATAAAATCACCAGCTTCTTTACGAACTTCACGGTATTCAGGCAAATAACGGCCTGCTTGTCGCATAATCCATACTGGAGTTCTTTCAGTATCCTGTTGCTTTAATGCCCTAATGAGCAAATCATTTTTTAATGCCATAGAATGTATTGTTGTATGAAAAGAGTGTATATTTTATTCGCATTGGTGATTTTATTCCAACTTTCACCGTTATTATTGCGATACAATTACAGGCTTTTATAGATTAAGACAAAATTATGAGCTGGATACAAGAAGTTGAAGTAGAGCAAGCAGATGATAAATTAAAACCCATTTACGATGATTTATTGAAAAGCCGTGGGAAAATTGCCAATATTTTGAAAGTACACTCGCTACATCCCGAAGCATTGAAAGCCCATTTGGATTTGTATATGACTATCATGTTTGGCAAATCAGGTTTGTCTAGAAAAGAACGTGAATGTATTGCCGTTGTAGTTTCAAGAGCAGATAACTGTGAGTACTGTGTCAACCACCATGCCGAATCCTTGTCCAGATATATTCGAGATGAAAGTTTACTTGAACAAATTAAACAAGACTACTCAAAAGCCCAAATTCCCGAAAGACTAATGTCTATATGCAACTATGCGCACAAATTGACAACACAACCAGGTAAACAACAAGAAAAGGACCTCGTGCAATTAAAAACTTTTGATTTGAGCGATAAAGATTTATTAGATATCACCTTAATAGTTGCCTATTTTAATTTTGTGAATAGAATAGCCCTAGGCTTAGGCGTGGCTTTTAGTTCTGAGGAATTAACTGGTTATAAAGATGAACCTTCACAATAACCTATGGTCTTATCTCCAACTTTAAAAAACAAACCAAAAAATTTACCATGAAAAAATTATTGATACTTACTTCTTTCTTTTTTACGTTAAACGCTTATGCACAATTTATTGAAGAAAAAGCACCAACAAAAACAGAGTTAACAATCAACAACTCGAACCAAGTTGGGGATCTGTTAAAAATTGCCCGTAACACCAAAACCAATAAGGATTATAAAAACCTGATTGTCACATTAAAAAAACTGGTAGCAATCAAACCCAATACTCCAATATTTAGATACCAATTGGCAGAAGCCTTTGCTTTAAATGACAATAAAACAGAGGCTTTTAATGAGTTAATCGGCATTCAAAAACAGGGGTTTTATTTTGACATTGGAAACAATACAAATTTGGCTAATATCAATACCTATCCTGTGTTTAAGTACATCAAAGAAAATATGGAAGCCAATAATCAACACTTTGGAGAAGGTGAAGTTGTTTTTAAGATTGACAAAAGCTTTAGTGGTTTATTGTTTGAAAGTTTGGTAGTTAACCCTAATGATCCTTCGTTTTTGATGGGTTCGTTGCGTGATGGTCGGATTATCAAAATAGATGATAAAGGCGAAATCAGCACGTTGGTAACAGAAACAAAAGGCGGGAAAACTGGACCTTGGGCAACCACAGATATGGCAGTTGACAGCGAAAATGATGTTTTGTGGGTTGCCAGTTCAGCAGTAAGTCAATATGGAAAACTTTCAAAAGAATCAACCGGCAGATCAGGTGTATTTAAATTCCAATTAAGCACAGGCAAATTGCTAAAGTCATATTTGATGCCAGAAAACAAAGGGCCATCTTTATTGCTTTCAATAGTGTTAACTAAAAAAGGTGACCTTTATTTTGTTGAAGGAGTAAAGAATGTTGTTTTACACATTGCAAAAGACTCAGAACAAATCTCTTTGGCTTTTACCACCAAGAAATACAAAAACTTACGCAATATAACAGCCGATGATGAAGGAGAAATCCTGTATTTAACCGATGAAGATGATGGCATAATAATATTAAACTTAAAGAGCCAAGAAATCTATACCTTTCCTAACACCAAGATGTTAAATCTCACAGGTATTGCTGATATTGTGTATGATGACAATGGCTTGATTATTGTACAAAATGAAATCAAACCTGAAAGAGTGATGCGTTTAGCTCTAAATAAATCAAAATTTGTAATTAAAAATATTTTTCCAATAGAAGCATCCAATCCATTGTTTGATTCATTATCAAAAGCAGTGGTGGTTGACCAAGGTTTGTTTTTTATAGGTAACTCACAATCTGCCAATGCCAATCTTTATGGAGGACTATTGGCAGGAAAAAACTGGCAAGATATGAACATCATAATTGCCCCCAAACATTACAAAGAACAAGAGACCTTAGACTATAACAAGAAAATTAAAGCACAAAAACAAAAAACAGGTTCTAGGTAACCAAATTTTTCAAGAATAAATTTTAAGCCACGAAAGTGGCTTTTTTACTGGGCTTTTTGTTTTTTTGCAATATCAGCAACCCTCTTACCCAAAGCAATACACAATTCTTTTTCATGTTTATCGATAGTTCTTTCTGAATCGTTCCCAGACCAATGACTGGCCCCATAAGGTGTGCCACCACTTTCGGTAGTCAACAGTGCTTTTTCACTATAGGGAATGCCAACAATTAACATGCCATGGTGTAACAAAGGCAGCATCATGGTCAACAGGGTTGTTTCTTGGCCACCGTGTAAACTGGAACTGGACGTAAAAACCGCGGCGGGCTTATTACTTAATGTGCCAGAAAACCATTGTAGCCCCGTCTCATCAATAAACTGTTTCAAAGGAGCAGCCATGTTACCAAATCGAGCAGGAGAACCCAAAATCAATCCATCACAATCATTTAAATCACTGAGCTCAACAATTGGATCAAGGTTGTTAAAGTCTTCATCACCACTGGCTTTAACGGTTCTTATAATTGAAGAAGTATTTTCCTGGGATTCTATTCCACGCGCAATCAAGTTAGCCATCTTGGCAGAATTACCATGCTTGCTGTAATAAACAATCAAGACTTTGGTTTCGGTAGCCATTAAATAATATCGAGTACTGATTCTGGTGGGCGACCAATAACAGCTTTGCCTTTGTTTAAAACTATTGGACGCTCAATTACCTTTGGGAATTTGTGCATCATTTCAATCAGTTGTTCATCACTCAATGTATCGTTGTTAAATTGATTTTCTTTATAATCGACTTCATTTTTTCGCATTAGATCACGCGGTTTCATATCCAATAAATTTAAAACAGTTTTTATTTCCAAAATAGAAGGAGGTGTTTCTAAATATTTAATGATTTCAGGCTCAAAGCCTTTGCTCTCGATTATCTCTAAGGTTTTTCTAGATTTAGAACATCTTGGATTGTGATAAATTTTAATGCTACTCATGTTTTAATCAATGATAAAAACCCCATTTTAAGCCAAGTTTAAACAATTGTTAAGGTATAATACTCTCTTTAATTAAAGTCTAAGTAAAGTCTACCTAATGAAAAAGTTATTATCTCTATTATTGGCCTTAAGTTTATTGTCTTGTAACCAACAACAATCACAAGAATTGCCTGATTCCCCTACAGTTGCCATGGTAGGAGATGGCAAAGTATCCAAGGATTTGCTTAATGCCTATTTACAGGCAAATGGCATTTCAAATAAAGATGATGCAGTCATAAAACAAGCACTTGAATCTTTGAGTCTTGAAGTGGCTCTGGCCAATATTGCCACAAAAAATGAATTGCCATTAAATACAGAACAGCTAAACACCTTAGAATATTTGAAAATAAAAACTCTGGCCAACAATGCCAAAAGTGATTATTTGTCTAACCAAAAAATTACAGAAAAAGAGATTCAAGAAGAGTATCAAAAGGCTCAAAAACAAGTTGGAAATGTACAATACCACATTCATCATTTACTGTACCAAGATGAAGTACAAGCCATCAAACATTTAGATGAAATTAAGTCAGTTGAAGATTATAAAATGCTAGAATTATTGTATTCACAACAGTACCCCAATGTGAAAAATGTCGGGGATATCGGTTGGGTTGCTTTGGGTGAGTTGCCCGAAGGTTTTAGAGAGCCGTTAAGTAAGGCCAAAGCAGGAAGCGTATTAAAACAAATAGTAAATACGCAATTTGGTGCACACATTGTTTACTTGGAAGAATTAAGGGAGTTGAAGCCGCCACCCATAGAGCAAGTGAAGGCAGGAATTATTCAATCAATTAAAGCAAAAAAACTCTCGAAGTTTATTCAATTGACCAAAGCCAAAGCACGCATTAAAATTAAAGAATAAGGTTCTCACCTAAAATATTTTTTGTTGGCATAAAAATCAGCACTTTGGTTGTTGTGCCAATCAGGAATACCCAAAAGAGGGAGCGGTGAAAGTTCTGACTTACTATTTAAAATTTGTTTATCTAATATTTTTTGACTAAGAAGAATATCCATATTAAGTTGGTTTTTTTCTAAAAACAGAGCATGCGCAGTCATGCCAATATACGGATTTAGATATTTCTCATAAAGTGCATGTCCAAAAGTGATGATTTGAATATCGCCATTTAACCAAGAAGCCCTGTTCTCAATGAACACCGTTTGCCAATCGTGATTTTTGATTGAATCAACCATGGGCTGGTCCGCAACAACAACAACTCCGCTCTCATCAAACAAAGTCAATAGGTCCCTTTTTCTGGATCGTACGGTTGATTGTTGGATTTGTGATTCTTGATGGTGAACTGCATTGATGGCGCTTTTGGTTTTTGGGAAAACTCGCCAAACCATGGCATTGAAAAAATCATGCCAATTGTCCTTACGGGTAGCAATCAATCCATGTTGATAAATTCTTTGTTCATAACCTAAATCTAAATAGGGCATACCATCATTTTGTTCGATAAAGGACAATGATTTATTATCAGTGTTTTTGTGTGAAAAACCCTCATTAAGAAGAGAACAACTGGGGAAAAATGCATCCTCCTTTTTTGGAAATTCGTCAAATGTTTTGTTTATGTTATCTATAATTGGCGCATAAAACAAAACCTTTTGTTTTGATAGATCCACTATTTAATCGGTTGATACAAATGTGTAATTAAATCTTCTTCCGCCAATTTACCTGGGTCGGTAACAAAATCTTCCCAAGGATTACCATTTTTTTCTAATTGGTTTTGAGTCAAATAGGCAAACAAAACATCATAAGATTTTTTGAAATTTTGATAAGAACCTTTGTGAATGATTTTTACGGCTTTTCCCGCATACATAAGTTCACCCATGATTAGTTTGTTTTCATCAATCACTTCATTGTTACCAACAGGAATGGCTGCCTTGAAATGAAAACTATCGCCAGAATAATCCAGCGTGATTATTTTGGGGGAACCTATCATATTAACATTATTGGCAGAAATAAAGGCCATAATTTTTGCATAGGCTGCGCCAATCGCAGAACTGATGTCTTGTTGTGAAGCCACATTAGACTCGATAGTATAAACCTTATCAGGTGTTGTGGTTACAATCGATACCGCCGAATAATCATACAAGGGTAAAGACTCAACATAGGTCTTCAAATTGTTCAAACCTTTCTCATAATCTGGCGCAATCATGTCTTCTAACACCAAGCCAAAATAACGAAAAAAAACATTGTAGCCAAAATCATTTTCAAATGCCCAAGTAACCTTAGTAGTCTCGGCACTTGGCTTTAAAGAAATTGTCGCGTAAGCAGGTTTATCGTCTTTGCCAAAAAACATACGCATTTTAATGGATTGGTTTAATTTAGACTCAATAATTTCATTAGAGCCAGTCCCTACATTTGTATTGCCTTGCCACGAGAGTTTAGAACCCACACCTTCGGGATTCCCGGATACAGTATATTGGGCATCGGGATCTTTTTCAAACCAGGGCGACCATTTGTTGAAGTTGCTTAAAGAATTAACTATTTGAAAAATGGTAGCTACATCTCTATTGATCTCAATACTGCGCTCCATCTTAACTTTAGATGGTAAAAAGAAACCAATAACAACAACAACCAAAAGCAAGAAGATCAAGGCCAATACAAGGTATCTTAAAGTACGCATAATAATATTTAAGTTAAGTGAAACACCATGATAGTCAAAAGTGATGTTTTATCAAGGTTATTGTTAAAAAGGTTTTGCTAACACCAAATAGATAATCGCCAGAAGTACAAACACTGGCATTTCATTGAACCACCTAAACCATTTGTGGCTGTGATTTTCAGTTCCTGATTTGAATTGTTGGTGGATTTTTTTGCACCAATAATGATAGACGATTAATAAGGCAATCAATACAAATTTAGCATGAATCCAACCCTGTTGAAAATAGAATTTTTCAAAACCATTCGACATGATATACAACAACCAAGTGCCTGTAATCAACACAAAGACCAGGGTAAAATCCATCATTTTTATCAATCTATATTCCATTCCTAATAACAGTTCGTGATGAGCTGTTTCTTTGTTGTTTGCATGGTTAACAAACAAGCGTGGCAGGTAAAAAATTCCTGCGAACCACGAAATAACAAAGAAAACATGAAAGGCTTTAACCCAAAGCATGATACTTCCCATTTGATAAAATTCTATTTTACCGTGTCTTTGTATGCATTTGAAGTGTTATAATCGCTCTTCACTTTTTTATACCGATTAGATGTGAGCATTGAACTCCCAAAATACACCCTTCAGACAAATGAAAACAAGCCAAAAAAATTGGTTAGAGTATTGCTTCCTTTGTCATTATTGTTGGGGCTAATCACGGGTTATCTCGCGAGTAACCTGTATGCGAATCAAACAATAAAGACTTTGAAACAAAGGAATGGTGTTTTAGAAGACATTAACAGTAAGAATCAAGATGTTATTTCTCAACAAAACAACGAATTAAGCATATTAAAAACCGAACAAAAAGTAAAACAGCAGGGAGTCTTGCTGTTACAAGACGATTACAAATCCAGTATATACACACAAGAATCTTTGAAAGCTGAAATTAGATTCTATGAACGATTGCTAAGTCCTGATACCAAGAACAAAGGATTAAGAGTATTTGAAACCAGCCTTCAAGAAAAGTCAAACCTATCCTATGCTTTGAAAGTCATACTTGTACAGAAGATAGAAAGAGCAAGAAACATTGCTGGTCGCTACAATATCCAGTTGATTGGCAAACAAAACAAACAAGTAAAAACCCTTCAACTCAGTAGCAATATCGACTCAAAGTTCGACTTTAAGTATTTTTACACCGTTTCTTTAAGCTTTTCACTACCCGAAGGTTTTAAACCAGAACAACTGGTAGTAGAATTATTACCCAAAAACAAAAAAGCCAAGACTGTTATGTACACAGTTGATTGGCAACAACTCATTAATTGAAGGAAAAGACCATGTTCAACAATAAAGACAATACAACAAACAACATTTCATCTAGCTCCTCATCAAAACTCGATACTTTATTGGGCAAGAAAACCTCTATAAAAGGCGATATTGGCTTTAGTGGCGTACTTGTACTGGATGGAACTGTTGATGGCAGTTTAGTCGGATCCAAAAATGACGATGTTCTAACCATCAACGAAACAGGCAAAGTTATTGGCAAAATACAAGTAGCCAATATCATTGTCAACGGTACTGTCAAAGGAGATATCATCTCTTCAGGGAAAATTGAAGTGGCTTCAAAAGCTGTAATTGAGGGCAATGTTTACTACAAAAATATTGAAATGGAAACTGGTTCAAAAATCAATGGACAATTGATTTATCAAGAATCCGATAAACCTGCAAAAATTTCGAATATTGAAGACAAAAAAGCCAAATAACTATGCAAAGTCAACTCGAACTGTCCGATTCTGCTGCCAGCAAAATTAGGGAACTTGTATTAGAAGAACAAAACCCCGATCTAAAGTTGCGGGTGTATATCATTGGTGGTGGTTGTTCGGGATTTCAATACGGATTTGCCTTTGAAGAAGAAATTGAAGAAGGAGATTTCGTGATTGATAAAGATGGTGTAGGCATGATGGTTGATCCCATGAGTTTTCCATATTTAATGGGCTCTGTAGTAGATTACAAAGAAGATTTGCAGGGTTCACGTTTTGTAATTGATAACCCGAATGCAAAAACCACATGTGGTTGTGGCAGTTCTTTTTCTATATGAGCCCGAATCAGAAACACATTTATTTTGGCACAGACAAACTGGACCGTGCCTCTCATTTGCGTGAGCGTACAGCACAACTCGAAGAAATGAAACTGACCCATGATGCCAAATATGTTCCAGTATACAATGGCCGTCACATCTACATGAATCAACACAGCAGCTTCTATCGCCGCAGCAACCCGTTTGATTGTGAAGCTGAGTGTTTTTTGGGTTTGGTTGGCAATCAAATGTGGTACTCCTGTCCACTCAATGATAAACAGGCTGAAAAGCTTGAAGCCGAAGTTGGCAAGCGGTTTGCTTCTTTGCGCAGATATGCACTAAAATTGGATGATGAATTGGCACATATTGCCTTGTATTCGCGCGGCTTAGATTTGTGGCAGCGCAATCGAAAATTTTGCCCAAAATGTGGCACCCCAAACCATTTAAGTTGGGCAGGACATAGACTGTTGTGCCAAAATAATCACGAGCAATTTCCACACATTGAACCAGCAATTATTGTTCTGGTTACTCACGGTAACAAATGTTTATTGGGCAGGAAAGCCGAATGGCCAACCTATGCCTATTCAACCTTAGCTGGATTTGTTGAACCAGGCGAAACCATTGAAGCCGCAGTAAAACGTGAAATATTGGAAGAATCCAACATCCAAGTAAGTAATGTGCAATATTTTGGTTCCCAACCTTGGCCCTTTCCTGCATCTTTGATGTTGGCTTTTACCGCTGAGGCCAAAAATGAGGACATCAAAGTCGATGACGAACTCGAAGATGTACAGTGGTTCACTCGACAGCAGTTAACCGAAATGATGAAAGAAGGCTATATCACCATCGCACCGCGATATACCGTTGCACACAATTTAATTGTGAATTGGTTAGAAAGCAAAGATGCCTGAATTGCCCGAGGTTGAAACCACAGTCAATGGCATCAAACCTTGGTTAGAAAACAAAACCATCAAACAAATCAATGTTTACAACCCATCCTTACGATGGGAAATCCCTGAAGATTTGCCCAAAAAATATTTGTCAAAAAAAATCATTTCAGTTTCAAGACGTGCCAAATACATATTGCTCCACCTTGAATCACAATCTACTATCATTATCCACCTAGGCATGTCAGGTTCATTGGTCATTAGTACCGAAGACAAAGCACTGGCAAAACATGACCATTTTGAAATAATAATGGATGACAACACAATTCTTCGCTATAACGACCCAAGAAGATTTGGTTGCGTTTTAGACACCCAAGATCACATCGAGCACAAACTCATTAAACACCTGGGGCCAGAACCCTTGACCAAAGAGTTCGACGGAAAATTGTTAAAGACCAAAGCTAAAAATAAAACACTGGCAGTCAAGAATTTTATTATGGATGGCAAAGTAGTGGTTGGAGTAGGCAACATCTATGCCAGTGAAGCCTTGTTTTTAGCAGGCATTAATCCCAATAATTCAGCAAAAAAAGTTTCTTTAACTAAATATAAAGTTTTAGCTAAAGTAATCAAACAAGTTTTATCCAAAGCCATAGAAGCTGGAGGTACAACACTGAATGATTTCGTTAATGCCGAGGGGAAACCTGGCTACTTTGCTCAACAACTCAATGTCTATGGCAGAACTGGCGAGCCTTGTGTTGCTTGTGACAAACCTATCACCCAAAAAACCATCGGCCAACGCAGTACTTTTTATTGCACTAATTGTCAAAAATAGACAGTTATTTGTTTTCTATATTTAATAGTTGTTGTTTTATATCTAAACCACTTGCGAAACCTGTTAAGGTACCATTCTTGCCTATCACTCTGTGACAAGGAATAATTATAGGGATGGGATTTTTATTGTTGGCCATACCTATGGCTCGACTGGCTTTGGGATTGCCGATTTCTTGGGCTATTTGCCCATAGTATTTGGTTTGTCCAAAAGGAATTTGTTCTAAGCGATTCCAAACTTGTTTTTGAAATTCGGTGCCTTGCGGGTTGAGTTTTAAGTCGAATGTTTTTCTTTTTTTGCTGAAATATTCATCCAATTGTTGAATAACTTCTACAAATCTTTTTTTATTTTCTTGCCAGTTTTCATCAATCTGAATATTGCATTCAAATTGAATTCTTTGCAATCCATCCATGTCACCTGCTAGCAATAATTTACCAACAGGTGAGTTATATAAACAATAATTTAACTGGCTATGCATTTTATTGTTTTGAGCCATGGATGCCGAAACGCGAAGCGTGAAAAACATCACACACGGAAGTGTGGTGTTTTAATTTGCGACTACCAGCCACAATTTCGGTCTTTGTTTTGCTCATCTAACCAAGTTTTTAATGGTGCAAAATAATCAATCACTGCTGTGGCATCCATTTCACGTGAGTTTGCGACCACTTCTAAAGCATCTTGCCAAGGTTGAGATGTACCCATTTCTAACATCTTAATCAATTTAGCGCCTGCTGCTTTGTTGCCATATATAGAACAGTTATGTAAAGGCTCGGTATTTCCTGCTGCTTCGCACAATTCTCTGTGGAATTGAAACTGCAATATGCGCGCCAAAAAATAACGAGTATAAGGTGTTCCACCAGAAATATGATATTTTGCACCCGGATCAAAATCATTTTCAGATCTTGCAACAGGTGCTTTTACACCTTGATATTTATTGCGCAATTGCCACCAACCTTTGTTGTATTCTTCTTCGCTAAATTCACCGTTAAAGACTTTCCAGCGCCATTGATCTATCATCAAACCAAAGGGCAAAAATGCCACGCCTTCCAGCGCCCTTTTCATTAACAATCCCAAATCACTATTAGAATCAGGTGCTGTTTCGATTAAACCAATTTGTTCTAAATATTTGGGCGTGATGGACAATACGATGGTATCTCCAATGGCTTCATGGAAACCATCGTTTGCACCTGTTCGATAAATCACACTTTGCTTTTTGTAAGCCCGTTGGTAGAAATTGTGCCCCAGTTCGTGATGAATGGTTGTAAAGTCTTCTTGATCTACTTTAATACACATCTTTATGCGCAAATCATCTTCACTGTCTAAATCCCATGCACTGGCATGACAAACCACTTCTCTGTCTTGTGGTTTTAAGAACAAAGAACGCTTCCAAAATGTTTCAGGCAATGCTGGTAACCCAAGAGAAGTGAAAAAACCTTCGCCAGCTTTAACCATTTTGATGTGATCATAATTGGCCTCTTTTAACAGTTTGGTAACATCAAGAGGAGAACCTTCTACATCGGCAGGTGGTTTAACTAAATCATAAACATTTTCCCAAGTTTGTGCCCACATATTGCCCAACAAATGAGCAGGAATCATGCCATCATCACCCATCACTTCTTTGCCATAATGGTCGGTTAGTTTTGCACGAACATGGCACTGTAAAGCCTCATAAAGAGGCTTGACTTGTTGGTACTGTTTATCCAACTCTTTGGCAAAATCATCGGCAGGCATATCGTATTGTGAACGCCACATGGCACCGGTATCTTTAAACCCTAGGTTTCTTGCGCCTTCATTGGCCAATTCTACCATTTTGGCATACTTGGATTTCATCGGTGGAGAAATGGTTCTCCAGCCTTTCCAAGCTTCCAACAATTCATTGCTATCGCGTGAACTTGTCATAATTTCTTCTAAATCATTGAGTGTTTGACAGTTTCCATCTTTGCAATATTTACCCGTACCATACATCGCTTCAAGACCTGAGGTAATCTCTGCCAACTGTTTGTTCTTTTCTTTGTCTACTGGAGCTGCAATGGTCAAACCATTTTTAAGCATGTTCATTTTTCTGCGCATATCAGCA
>JAJRQG010000079.1 GCA_024280395.1 Gammaproteobacteria bacterium
CGAACTCGCGACCACCGGCGTGACAGGCCGGTATTCTAACCAACTGAACTACCACTCCGTGTATGGTGGGTGTTGAGGGGATCGAACCCCCGACATTCGCCTTGTAAGGGCGACGCTCTCCCAGCTGAGCTAAACACCCAGTAATTACACGATAAGGGCTTTATTTAGTTTAAAGCTTCTTTTAATGCTTTACCAGCTTTGAATGCAGGTACATTTGCTGCTTTAATTTGAATAGTTTCGCCAGTTCTTGGATTGCGGCCTTTACGTGCTGCACGGTGCTTTACAGAGAAAGTTCCAAAACCTACAAAAGTCAATGAGTCTCCATCTTTCAAACAGTTTGTTACTGTTCCAACCATTGCATCAAAACAAGATGCTGCTGTTGTTTGAGAAACGTCTGCTTGCTCTGCTACTGCTTTAATAAAATCTGCTTTTTTCATTATTCTTTAACTCCAATTTATTATAAAAATCAATCTACTTAGATTGCCTTAATTTATGTGTATCTTCAGTAAAATTCCGAAGTGGAATTGTATACTATTAATTCCATTATGTGGTGTTTTTTTTAGATTATTTTCCACTTTTTTATCTTTTCAGCTTCAATCAGATTTTATTAAATCTTTTATCTAATTGTCAATGACTAAATGTTTCATGAAATGGCTTTTTTTGGCCTTCCAAAACATTCAACATTATATGATAATCTTCATCTGATATTGGCTTTAGATCATGATCTAATGCAATATCAAAAACCTCGTCAATGTATTTCACTGGAAATATTTCCAATTCATTTTTAACTTGAACGGGCATTTTAATCAAATCTTTGGCATTGTCAAATGGTATTATTACTTTTTTTATTCCACCACGCAAAGCGGCCAATAATTTTTCTTTAAGTCCGCCTATTTCAAGCACCTTTCCTCTTAGTGTAATCTCACCTGTCATCGCTACATCTGACTTGACAGGATTATTGGTTATTGCAGATACCAGAGCCACACACATACCTACACCCGCACTTGGACCATCTTTGGGTGTAGCTCCTTCAGGAACATGAATATGAATATCCTTACTGGACAACGATTTAATATCGATGCCCAAAGTTTGAGAGCGAGATTTAACCAATGACAAGGAAGTTTGTATAGATTCTTTCATCACTTTACCAAGGTGTCCGGTTAAAGTTTGTTTGCCACTTCCTGTTAGAATTGTTGATTCAATATGCAATAACTCACCACCAACCTCTGTCCATGCTAAACCTGTAACCATTCCAACTTCATTCTTTAATTCTGCTCTACCATAATTGGTTTTCCTAACACCTAAAAAATCGTTTAGATTTTTTATTGAGATACTCACTTTGTTTACTTCTGAATTAATAAGTATTTCTTTTACAACTTTTCTACACACTTTTGAAATTTCTCGCTCAAGATTCCTAACTCCTGATTCCTTAGTATAATATCGAATTATTTCCTTAATTGCCGCTTTACTGAAATTCAATTCTTTCTTTTCTAAACCATTGGCATCAACTTGTTTGGGTACTAAGTATCTCACCGCAATTTCAACTTTTTCTTGTTCTGTATAACCTGGAATTCTTATGATTTCCATTCTATCTCTGAGCGGCCCAGGAATATTCAATGAATTAGCAGTAGCAATAAACATCACTTCTGACAAATCAAAATCTACATCTAAATAGTGATCTGCAAAAGAATTATTTTGCTCGGGATCTAGGACTTCTAATAGAGCAGAAGATGGATCCCCCCTTAAATCAGCATTCATTTTGTCTAATTCATCTAAAAGCATCAGAGGATTACAAGTTTTGGCTTTGGTTAAATTCTGAATGATTCTTCCAGGCATTGATCCTATATAAGTTCTTCGATGACCTCGAATTTCTGCTTCATCTCTCACTCCACCCAGAGACATTCTTGAATATACACGACTAGTTGCTTTGGCTATAGATTTCCCTAAAGAGGTCTTTCCAACTCCTGGCGGACCTACTAGGCACATGATGGGTCCTTTCATTTTTTTCTTGCGTTTTTGCACCGCTAAAAATTCTAGTATTCTTTCTTTAACCTCTTCTAAACCATAATGGTCTTCATCTAAAATCTTTTTTGCAAAGGTCAAATCTGTTTTAATTTCGTTGCGTTTGTTCCAAGGAACATTTAGCAAGGTATCTAAATAATTCCTAACCACCGTCGCTTCTGTTGACATGGGCGGCATCATTTTTAATTTTTTCAATTCTGCTAATACCTTTTCTTTTGCCTGTTTGCTGAGTTTTGTTTCAGTAATTTTCTTTTCTAACTCACCGTGTTCTGAATTGGTTTCATCTATGTCTGTTAATTCTTTTTGAATGGCTTTAATCTGTTCGTTTAAATAATATTCTCGTTGATTCTTCTCAATTTGTGTTTTTACACGGGTACGAATTTTTTTTTCCATCTTAATCATTTCAAGCTCTGTTTCCAGAACCGACAACAATGCCTCCAATCTCAATCCAAGATTCAATTGCTCTAACAATTTCTGTTTTTCTACTAGTTGGATATTTAAATGGGCTGATATTGTATCTGTTAACTTATTGGCATCTTCTAATGAAACTATGGAATTAATCAATTCTTTAGGAATTTTTTTATTGTTCTTTGTATAAACGGTAAAATTATCTTTTAAAGATTTAACGAGTGCTTTTACTTCATTATTGTCTTTTTTATCCTGCAAAATACTATCTGAGTATTCTGCTTTAAAATACTCATCATCGTACAAACGGTCTAAACCAACTCTTTTGGTGCCTTCAATCAAAACCTTATGTGTGCCATCTTGCAACTTTACCATCTGCAAAATTGTAGATAAAGTCCCCACTGAATATACATCATCTATAGTTGGATCATCTGTTTCTGCATTTTTTTGGGCTACTAGAATAATAGGAAGGCTCTCTTTCATGGCTGATTCTAATGCTTTGATTGATTTATTTCTACCAACAAACAAAGGCACAACCATTCCTGGAAATACCACTACATCACGTAAAGGCAATACAGCGGCGGTCTTAATGAGATTTTCTTTCATAATATAATGTAAATCCAGTTATTGTTAAGTTGGAAGATTAAAATGAATAGTTAGTTTTCGTTAACTACTTTTGCAACACTGTCACGAACAATAATTGGATTGTTTCCTTCTTCAATTACAGCTCTATCAATCACTACTTTTTTAACATCATCCATATCTGGAATGTCATACATGATGTTCAATAAAGCGGATTCCATGATTGTCCGCAAACCTCTGGCTCCAGTTTTCCTCTTTAGTGCTTTTTTAGCAATAGCCACCAATGCATCTTTTCTGATATCAAGTTCTACACCATCTAATTCAAACATATACTTAAACTGTTTAGAAATGGCATTTTTTGGTTCAACCAAAATTTTTATCAATGCGCTTTCATCCAACATTTCTAGTGTTGCAGTCACTGGTAACCTACCGACGAATTCAGGAATCAATCCATACGACACTAAGTCTTCTGGTTGAAGGTCTTTAAAAACCGCCAATTCTTCTTCATCTTTCTTTATTTTCTTAACATTCGCTGAAAAACCAATGCCTGTTTGCGTAGACCTTCTTTCAATAATTTTATCCAATCCTGAGAAAGCACCGCCACAAATAAACAAAATATTTTTGGTGTCCACCTGTAGAAATTCTTGTTGAGGGTGCTTCCTGCCACCTTGAGGAGGAACTGACGCGATAGTTCCTTCAATGAGTTTTAATAAAGCTTGTTGCACTCCTTCTCCAGAAACATCTCTAGTAATTGATGGATTTTCAGACTTTCTAGAAATTTTGTCAATCTCATCTAAATAAACAATACCACTTTCGGCTTTTTCTACATCATAGTCACATTTTTGCAAAAGTTTTTGAATGATATTTTCGACATCTTCGCCAACATATCCAGCTTCTGTCAAAGACGTAGCATCGGCAATAGTAAATGGCACATCTAAAACTCTAGCCAATGTTTCTGCCAATAAAGTCTTTCCTGAACCAGTTGGCCCTACCAATAATATGTTTGATTTCGACAGTTCGACCTCTTCTTTGTTTTTCTTACCTGTTTCATTCGCTTTAACGCGTTTGTAGTGGTTATAAACAGCAACTGACAAAACTTTCTTGGCATTTTCTTGACCTATTACATATTCGTTTAAATATTCGTGAATAGTTTTAGGAGTAGGCAATGCAACATCATCATCAGACAAAGCTTCTTCAAATTCATCTTTGATTATTTCATTGCACAAATCTACACATTCATCACAAATGTATACGCTGGGTCCTGCTATTAACTTGGGGACTTCTTGTTGACTTTTGCCACAAAAATTACAGTGTTTTAATTCTTCTTTAGTGTTGTCATCACTTTTCTTTGTCATTGGTTTGTTCCGTTATTTACGAAGTTATTGTATTTTATAGTTATCTACATTCTACTAGATTTACACAAACGTGAAACTGATTAGACTATTTTTAATAGATATATAATGAGTTTTCTATTAAATGTGGTCTGTTTGAACTATTTAAAGTTATTTCTTGAATAAATTTTACAAATATTTTCTCAACAAAAAAGCCAACAATAACGCCTAAATATCAGGTTACTTGCTGGCTTGAATTGATTATTAATATTAAATATTGGAGCTTGGCTTACTTTCTTTTAGTCAAAACCTCATCAATCAAACCATATTCAACAGCTTCTTCAGCGCCAAAAAAATTGTCTCTATCGGTGTCTTTTTCAATGGTTCCTACATCTTGGCCTGTGTGTTTTGCCATAACGTGGTTCAAACTATCCTTCAATTTCAGAGCTTCTTCTGCATGAATACTGATATCCGATGCCTGACCTTGATAGCCACCAGAAAGTTGATGAATCATAATTCTAGAACTTGGTAAAGAGAACCTTTTTCCTTTGGCTCCAGCTGCTAAAATTAACGATCCCATACTGGCAGCTTGTCCCATACAAATTGTACTGACATCTGGCTTAATAAATTGCATAGTGTCATAAATAGACATTCCTGCTGTCACTACTCCACCTGGACTATTTATATACAAAGAAATATCTTTTTCTGAATTTTCAGCCTCTAAAAACAGCATCTGGGCAACTATTAAATTGGCCATTCTTTCTTCTACCTGGCCAATCATGAAAATTATTCTTTCTTTTAATAATCTCGAAAAAATATCATAAGATCTTTCTCCTCTGGGTGTCGATTCTACAACCATTGGTACCAAATTCATTATTTCTTCATGTTTTGACATAGATAGTCCTTTTAAGGTTTTAGTTTATACAGTTTCGTTCATCAGTTTATCAAAAGCAACTTTCTTTTGTTTCAAATCAACCTTTGATACAATCCAATCGATAACCTGTGTTTCTAATACAGTATTTTCTATTGATGCCAACAACTCAGGGTTTTTGTAATAGTACTCTACGATTTGAGGTGGATTTTCAAATGTTTGAGATACTTCTATCACTTTTTCTCTTACTTTAGTATAGTCAACCTGTATATCTTCACTTTTAGCAACTTTGCTAATTATTAAAGAGTTGATAATCCTCTCTCTTGCCATCTTTTCAAAATCTTTGTGATCAGGATGCGGTGGATTTTCAACACCCATTTGTTTCGCTTTGTCCATAGATTGATGAGCCAACGCAGCACTTTCTCTAGAAATCATTTTCTCAGATATTATTATTCCCTTAGTCTCTTTACTTAAAGCTGTTAAAACTGCTTGTTTAGTCTTCCCTTGAATTACATTACTCAACTCTCTGTTTAAGTTGTCCTTGATTTCTGATTTCAAATCATCTTCTTTGCCAGATTCAACTCCAAAAGATTTGACAAAATCATCATCAATTTTTGGCAGCTTTCCTTTTTTATGATCGATGACTGTGAAATCAACTGTTAATTCATTGCCTGCCATTTCAGCCACATTAAACACATCAGGAAAACTAACTTTTAAGGAGTTTTCTTCTCCAGTCTTCATGCCTATAATTGAATCAACCAACTCTTGAGGTACGCCGCTTTCACCAAGTAATATACCCATTTTTTCCATATCAGATTGTGGGTACACAACTTTATTTCCTTTTTTAGCTACATATTCAATAGTGACAAGATCTCCATTTGCAATCTTTGCTTTTGAGCTTTTCCATTCTTGCTTTTGCTTTTGAAGTTTTTTGATCATTTTATCTACATCAGATTCTGTGACTTCAGACTTTTCCGTTTTTACAATAACTTTTGAAAAATCAATCTCAGGAATTTCAGGCATCAATTCTAATTTAGCAACAAAAGAATAGCTTCCGTCATCTAAATCTTTAACTTCCGAAATTTCTGGAGTTTCTGCTATCGACAAATCATTGTTCTTAACTCCATCTTGAATTGCCGCGTTAATTAAGTCGCCCAGCACTTCTTGCCTAGCGCCTTTGCCATATCTCTGTGTCAAGATGTTTTGAGGAACTTTACCAGGTCTAAAACCTGGAATTCTCACCTGTTTACTGTATTCTTTAAGTTTCTCAGAAACTTTTGAATTAATACTTTCTGCAGGAATGGTAACGTTTAAATTCCTTTCCAAACCTTCAGTTTTGTCTAATGAGATTTGCATGGTTGCTCCAACTAAATTGTTTTTTTTAATGATGGTGCGAAAGGAGAGACTCGAACTCTCACGTCTTGCGACACTGGTACCTAAAACCAGCGCGTCTACCAATTCCGCCACTTTCGCATTTAATTATCTAAATAATTAGAATAATTCCTCATTTGATATGTATCTTTCTATGTATAACTTTCAATGTAAAAAAATGGGGCGGCCGACGGGGCTCGAACCCGCGACAACAGGAATCACAATCCTGGGCTCTACCAACTGAACTACGGCCGCCATATAATAACTATAAATGGCGCGCCCGGCAGGACTCGAACCTGCAACCCTCGCCTTAGAAGGGCGATGCTCTATCCAGTTGAGCTACGGGCGCATAATAGTTATATTTCTTGTCTTGTTATATTAAAGACTAATTTTAAATTGGTCGGGGTAGAGAGATTCGAACTCCCGACCCACTGCTCCCAAAGCAGTTGCGCTACCAGGCTGCGCTATACCCCGATTATTATACCAAATGAATTTTACACTTAAATTCATTCATTAAATTTATCATATCAAATTTAAGGCGAGGAATTTTATTTACATTCACCCTCAACGTCAATCATATACGACATAAATTTAACAAAAAGCCCGTGTTTTAATAAAACCAATCAAATTAACCGGACTTGACAGATGCTTTATCATTATTTTACCAATGATTCAAACACAACTACATACTCAATTATCAAGTATATAGATTTGCAATGGCGCGCCCGGAAGGATTCGAACCTCCGACCCCCTGGTTCGTAGCCAGGTACTCTATCCAGCTGAGCTACGGGCGCGTATTATTGCAGGTGGCGAATTATGCAGATTTCAATAGTAGAAGTCAACATGTATTTCGCCTTATTGAAACTTGTTAGATAAAACTCATTTAACAACGTTTCAAATATGGCGGAGAGAGAGGGATTCGAACCCTCGATGAGCTTTTAACCCATACTCCCTTAGCAGGGGAGCGCCTTCAGCCGCTCGGCCATCTCTCCATATTTCTAAATTTTATTTCTGTTCAGCTTATGTATTATGCAATACAAAGCGCAGCTTCCCAACTCATGATATTTAGGTTAAGTTTTATAAACCTAAAATCATCGTAATATCCTTACACAGAAGCATCCTTTTATAACTTAACTATTGATTACCTAAGTTATCTTCTTCTGGAGCGCTGGGTTCACTGGACTCCTCAGATGTTGCTACAGCATTCTGTTCATTTTTAATGCGTTCATAGATTTCTTCTCTATGAACTGCAATTTCCTTAGGTGCATTGATACCAATTCTTACTTGATTGCCTTTAACGCCCAATACCGTTACAGTAACGTCGTCACCAATCATTAGTGTTTCACCTACTCTACGAGTTAAGATTAACATGTTTCTTTCTCCTCTATATTTCCTATTAATTTTCCATTCGGGGGAATGACTATTATTATTTTATTATTCAATTTTATCCCTAAAATATAGGTCACGCATTAGACTACACTTTGAGTGGAAATTGAAGTATTTTATTCATTATTTATTAAGTTTTTTAATTCATTTAATTTCTTTTGCAAAACTTGATTCATGTTTTCGATATCGCTAACGCCACCACCTTGTGCAAAGTCGGGTCTTCCGCCTCCCTTTCCAGATATCTGACCTGAAATATCTTTGATAACATCACCAGCTTTAACTTGTGAAATTAATAATTTACTCACCGAACAAATAAGTTGTATTTTATTATCATCATTATGATTGGCCAATACAATAACTCCAGCAGGATATTTGTCTTTAAAACTATCCACAATAGCTCTCATGCTATCCAGTTTATAATTTTTGAACACCTCGAACAAATAACTGACATTATTTATCACCTGAACATTAGACCACAAATCTTGAGCCGCACTACTGGCAAGTTTATTTTCCAACTGTTGAATAAGTTTTTCTAACTCTTTGTTCTTTTTTATCAGGTTCATTACCTTTTCTACTGCGGTATCGGCAGATGCATGAATTGATTGAACAATATTATTAAACTGGGTCTCTCTATTTTGCAAATAATTCAATGCTGTTTTACCTGTTATCGCTTCAATTCTCCTAATTCCTGCAGCAATAGATGCTTCACTGGTTATTTTAAACAAGCCAATTTCACCTGTATTTTTAACATGTGTTCCTCCACACAATTCAATGGAATAGCCACCAATATCCAAAACTCTAACCTCGTCTCCATATTTTTCGCCAAACAAAGCCATTGCACCGGTTTCTACCGCTTCATCAAATGACATGACATTGGTATTTGCTGAATAATTGGCTCTTATATGGTTATTGACAGCACTTTCTATCGCTTTGAGTTGTTGACTTGATATGGCGTCAGCATGTGAGAAATCGAAACGCAGTTTATCAGCGGAGACGATAGATCCTTTTTGCTTGACATGACTGCCCAAAATTTCTTGCAACACTTTGTGCAACAAATGGGTAGCTGTGTGATTTAGTTTAATGTCATTGCGGTTAAATTCTTCTACGCTAGATTGAATATCATCACCCAAGTTCAACGTACCTTTTATATCTTTAACAAGATGCAAGTAAAATTGACCTGCTGCTTTCTGTGTGTCAGAAACACTGGCGGTCCCAGAACCACCTCTTAAGTCCCCTTTATCGCCAACCTGTCCGCCTGATTCTGCATAAAAGGGCGTTGTATTCAAAATAACAACACCTTCATCTCCTGACTCCAGTTTTTTAACTACCTGATTATCCTTTAGCAATGCCATTATTTTTCCATTACTCGTAGTTTCCTCATAGCCAACAAACTTAGTTACTTCAAGTTTGGCAATCAACTCACCTGGCAAAGTATTGCTTTGTGCAAAGCCATCTGATGCTTTTGAACGTTGTTTTTGTTCTGCCATGCAAGCATCAAAACCCTTTACATCGACGTCTAAATCAGATTCTCGTGCAACATCTTGAGTTAAATCTAAAGGAAAACCATAAGTATCATACAACTTAAACGCAACTTCTCCAGGAATCGTCGGGCCTTTTAATTCACCAATTGCATTGTTCAACAACCCCATACCTGTTTCTAAGGTTTCGGCAAATCTAATCTCTTCTTTTTTGAGGGCTTGTTCAATTATCTCTCTGTTAGAATTCAACTCAGGATAAGCATCACCCATAACATCTATTAATGGGAATAAAATTTTATAGAAAAATGTGTCATTTGCACCCAGTTTGTAGCCATGTCGAATCGCGCGTCTAATAATTCTTCGCAATACATAACCTCTGCCCTCGTTACTGGGCAAAATCCCATCACTGATTAAAAAAGCACAGGTGCGAATATGATCAGCAATCACTTTTAATGAAGGGCTTGCCGTATCTGACAATGATAACAACTTGGCGATATACTTAATGATGTGCTGAAATAAATCAATTTCGTAGTTATTGTGTTGACCTTGTAGAATTGAAGTAATTCTTTCTAAACCCATTCCCGTATCTACACAAGGCTTGGGCAATGGCAACAATTCTCCGTCCACCTGCCTGTCAAACTGCATAAATACCAAGTTCCAAATTTCTATAAATCTATCGCCATCTTCCTCAGGTGTACCAGGAGGGCCGCCAGCTATGTTTTCACCATGGTCATAAAAAATTTCAGAACAAGGACCACAAGGACCCGTATCTCCCATTTGCCAAAAATTGTCTTTGGCTCCAATTCTCAATACTTTTTCAGGTGCAATACCTATTTGTTCAATCCAAATTTTTTCCGCCTCATCATCTTCTTCAAACACGGTTACCAGTAATTTTTCTTCAGGAATGCTAAGCTCCTTGGTTAAAAAATCCCAAGCGTATCTAATCGCATCTTCTTTAAAATAATCCCCAAAACTAAAATTACCCAACATTTCAAAGAATGTGTGATGACGAGCCGTATATCCAACTTGATCCAAATCGTTGTGCTTGCCACCCGCCCTAACACACCTTTGTGATGTAACAGCACGGGTATATTTGCGTTTCTCAGCTCCCAAAAACATATTTTTGAATTGCACCATTCCTGCATTAACAAACAACAATGTTGGATCATCGGCAGGTATTAAAGAGCTACTTGAAACAGAGGCATGTTTCTTTGACTTAAAGTATTGGATAAATTTATTTCTAACTTGCGAAGTACTGTACATAATTTATGGTATAGATTTGATGAATATAGTGACTGGATTTTAATTTTTCACCCGCCAATGTACAACATAAATTAATATATATAGTCAAAACAGAGCTGACTTAGATATTTATCGTCTCTCTTCATTCATTTTTTTGGCGATTTCTAACATTGCCCGGTCGAATAAAGGAATCGTGTGCAATATGTTGATTCTATTTTCACGCAATCCAATTGCAATTTCTTCAGGCGACTGGTCAGAAAGCCTTACTCCGTTAGAATTAACCAATAAATAACGGCCAGTAATAGGACTAATCCAAGATATTTTAGCCCGAATTTTATTTAAGTTTTTGTCTTGAATATTTAACCAAGCACCAACTTTTAAAGCTTTTGTTTGATTATCAAAACTATCCAAACGCTCAGTTTTACTCATTGAGGCATCAACTCCAAGATTCTCGTACTCTTCATGCTTTTCAAATAGTATAACCTGAGTATTGTAATTTTTTAGACTGACGTCCTTTATCTCTTTAGATTGTTTTTCCAGACCATGTAGCTTTATTAAAAAACCCATTAGTTCGTTACTCTTATCTATTAAATCTTTTGCGTTAAATGCAACCAAATCCAAGCCTTCATTATATTGAATAGAAAGCATTTTAATTTGTTTAATAGTCACCACTTGATTGTTTCTTTCTTTTGAATAGTTCAACAATAAATCAACGAATTTTAATTTTGATTGACATGTTTTTGATTCCTCTGGGTGTCTTAAAAACTCCAACACTAAAACATTGTTCCATGTTGTTAGCAATAAATCACGGATAAAGACAGGCATGTACTTATCATGCATTTTATTGTGTAATATCTTAGCCACTTTTTGCTTGATTTGTAGGATTTTTTCAAGCCCTACGGCCTTTTCCTTTACCCTCTTTTGTATTAAGTTAAATCTTTTATTCATCTTAGTGGTAAATTGGTTTAATTCACTTAAGAGATTTTTGTACAATTCAACATTATAGGAAGTTTGTATCAAAATGACAGCTACAATTTCATCCAATTTAACAATATATTTGTGATCAGAATTCAACTCATCGCTTAACCCTTCTGGTACGAACGACATTTGATTAATCAACAACCTGAATGCGTGGTTCTGGTATTTAAAAACGTGATTGTCTTTGATGACCACTTTAAGAAGTGATATCTGCAATTTCATTAATATAGATTTCAATAGCAAAGGCATGCTCTGGTCTTTGTCGATATAATCAAACAAACGCTCAACCAAAACAATCATATCAGTATGCCTAGAATCCAGCTCTATTGATTCGGTTTTTTCTTTTGAATGAATGATTGCTTGTTTCAATACCTTGGTAATGCTTTTTGGTGAGGGATAATCATTTATCCGTGAATCGTACTTCTTATTCACCTTTTTCTGAATAATATTAAGCATTTTGACTAGCAAGTGTTTTTCAACAGCAAATTTTTTGTCATTTTTTAATTGCAAATTTTCATGTTTTTTTTCAAATAATTGGCGAATAATTTTGAATTTTAGATCGGGTGTAGTCTTTATAACAGGTACATCTTCCTTGCGATTCAGACCGTAAACTGTATCCTTGTGCAGTCTAAGTAATTTCGTATAAATAAAATTCAATTTGGATAATATATTTACTTCAAAGGTATGATAGACAATCATTCTTATCGCAGAATTCAAGTCTAATTTTTTAATACTATTAACCAATGAGTTGACCAAAACAAAGGGAGAGACTGGAATCTGATTGATGGTTAAAGCTGTATCCGAGATGAGTTCAGTAAACATATTACTCAATATATTTAAATTTTCTTCGTTAGCATCATCTGACTGATTGATTAACATAGAAATAATCGCCATTTCATCGTCTTCATTCTGTCTAGTAACGACTTGTTGGTAATTCCTAATTGTCAAATTCTCATTGATGAAAAAATCATAATTTCCTTCAAAGCAATAGGTGAATGCCGAATCAAGAGAGACAAAGAAACTTTTTTCAATAGATTTACGGTGTTCAATGACTTTTTTCATCGCAACATTATTCAAAGACTGTTTATAATCTTCATCAGCATTTTGTTCAAATACATAAAGAATGCCTTTCAGTGAATCAAAAAAACTATCGAGTCTTAACTTTACATGAGAAAAAAATTGCTTTTTTATGTCATATAAAATATCAGTAGAGTTTTCATGTTGAGATTTATTGGTCATTTATCGTTAGTTTTTTATTGATTATAACAAATAACTTTAAGTGTGGCACTAGAATTTCTAGAAACTTATATTCACATACTGATTTTGGGACTACAAGGCCTTTCTTGGTGGAACGAATAAATTGCCCGCAATCAAACCCACAGCTAAAGCCACTGCTACTAATAAGGCCGAAAATGCCGTTTGTATTCCATCCAAAGTTTGATTATCTAACATGGCTTCTAACGACTTAAAACCAATACTTCCTGGAACCAACAACATAACTCCTGGAATATGCATTATTGAAGCAGGCTTTCTGGTTAATAAAGCAAACAAATTCCCAGCAATAGAGACTCCCAAAACTGCTGCAAATGAAGAAAAAGGGGATTGCAACCATACACCAGCAAATCTTGAACCCATGATAGCAATGGTTGCAGTCAACAATATCCAAAAATAGTCAGCTGGTTTAGCATTAAACAGCACAGTGAAAGCCAAACTAATGGTGAAAATAGACAAGTAGACAAACCATTCGGGCACTGATTGTAATTTATGAATGCTAACATCACCATAAAGACCAATGGCAATCATAAAACCCAAAGCCAGCCCAAAAGACAACAATAAAAAAGTTGTCACTGCTCCGGCCATTCTTGCACTTCCTGAAACCAAGTGGCCGGTTGATAATTCACGAATTGCAGTGGTAATGCCCAACCCTGGAACCAATATAATTAATCCAGATAGTGACACGATAAAATGATCAATGCTTTGACCAAAATGGCTAATTGTCATCGTCGAAAATCCTACCGCTGTTGCTGCTATAGGGGTAAACAACAAAGATAAGTGGGCATGTTTTGAACTAAAAACAATAATCAATGCAGTCAACCATCCCATCAACAGCGAAACGATGACATCCATCCAACTGCCTTGAAACAACCCTGCCAAACTCGCAGATGCCAATCCAATAGCAAATATATTTAATGCAGAATTATACATAGGCTTAGCTTTATTAATGATTTTTATTTCTTCATAGGCATCATAAATATCCAACTCATCATTTTCCAAACGATTAATCACATCACTCAACGCACTGATTTTTTCCAAATTCACATCTTTGGGCATGGTTCTTTCCATATAAGTACGCTGAACCTCTTCATCACCAAGTGAAGCAAATAATGCTGTTGGCATGGAAAAGAAACTGCCTTCCATTTGAAATTTGTCCAACAAAACCTGCATAGATGCTTCCAAACGGTGTGCTGGTGCACCAGCCTCAGAAATAGCTTTACCCATTTTCAGTAACAATTTTGCTTGTGCCCGCCTGGTTTGCCTAGTTAGTCTTGTCATTTTTTTGCATACTTATATAAACGATAAAATAATAACACAAAAGCAATTCCTGCATAAATTAATGGTTCAAGTAAATCATTTTTAACCAACCAAAGAAAATGTAAACATGCCAAAATTGTAACAACATAAACACTTTTATGCAGCGTTTTCCATTTTTTGCCCAATTTTCGAATCATTTTTTTATTGGAAGTGATTGCTAAAGGTATTAATAACAACCAGGCTAAAAATCCAACCGTAATATAAGGCCTATCAAGTATATCTTCCCACAAATGTGCAAAATCAAACTCCAAGTCCAACCATGTATAAACCAATAAATGCAAACTCACATAAAAGAAAACAAACAAACCAATCATTCTACGTAGACGTAAAAAAATGGCTTGTTTGGTGATATTTTTTAAATGAGTCATGGCCAAGGTCAACAACAGTATCCGCAATGCCCAAAGACCAGTGTAATGCAGAATATATTCAACAGGGTCAGCCGTTAAATCATCATTGAATCCATAATAGACCAACATAAATATTGGAACCAACAACAATATAAAAACAAGTACTTTAATACTTTTCATAACTATAACAATGGGCGATATAAAAATTGGATTTTACTTGAGAACTATCACAACAACATCACAAATGTATCAAATAACGATAATATTGTCTTAGTTCTCTGTAATTTTGATTCTGATTATTTCAACAATTTCGTCATCTAAGAGCCCAGCTTCTATTAACTCATCTCCTGATAGAGCAAAAATCCTTTCTCCAATAAAAAAGGGCCTGCTGTTTCCATACCAATCATCACATGAAAACTTACATTCTTTCTTAGGTTGGCTTTCACTCACCAGTTCACCAATATATTCAAAATCACCATCTTTGCCACCAATAAAAGTTATATCGGAAGAAACATCATCATCCCAATAATAGTCTATTACTTCACCATAACTCTCAATTTCTGCTTTCTTTTTTGACTGTGTAGTCAATCCAGTTAATAAAAAATCATCTATGTATTTAAAATTAAAGGCATGGCTTCTACTTTCACCTTCGAGCCTATCAAAAATATAGGTTTGCTTTATATCATTGAGCTCATTTATGTCTAACAAACTAATTCCAAGGTTTTTATCGGTTGTTTGACCAACGATTAGTGCCAAATTGTTGATTGATTCAATTCTATTGGTACTGTGACCAAGCTTTAATTTTTTAATTCTTCCAGATTTAATATTAACAGTTGTCAACATAGGAAATTCTTCAAATTCCCATAAACCACTACCTAAGAACAATTGTTTACCAATGAATCTCTCTGTACTGGTAAAGGCAGGTATGTTTTTTAAAGTTCTCAATTTTATTGAGGAATTACTTGCTTGTTTATTAAACATATACTCAGGCATCTTTAATAGCTGCGCTGTATCTTTATCAACAACAGAATACATGTATAAATTATTCTCATAATGATGGAATGAAAACTGTGAAACAGGCATGCCTGTCACTTGAATGGCTTCTACACTTAAGTCAATTAAAGAAACTTTGTAAACCATTGGGTTATATAGTAAATCAACATTTTCAAATTCCTCATCGGCTTCTCTGTATTCGGTTTTATAATCGTATAAAGTTGAATCAATATTAATATCTTTATTATAAAATGCTTTTGACTCCCAGGCTGACACCCACAAATAAACATTTTCACTATTGTTATATGATAAATTAGAAGACGAACCAATTATTCCTACCGCATCACAATACAACTCTTGCTTGTTTAACGGACAAGTAATAAAGCTATGCAAAACTGGGTCTAACACACTTTGAATTGGATAATAAATATCGTCAACATCAATTAAGTTTTCCCATGACAAATCTTTTTCTGCCCAATGAAACCCTTTTGGAACCTTTGCTATTTTTGGTAGTTGTTCTGAAAAGGGGATATTAGTGTATAATTCAATTGGGATATATGTAGTATATTGATGGTTAAATAATCTTGAGGCATAATTTTCATCATCGTAATAATCACCTGATTTAATTAAGTAATTATCCAAGTATTTAAAGTTGCCCGCATCTGATATTTCAAATCTAATTATCTCCGATGAATCATAATCATAGTTATATCCCAAAACCAATATCACCCCTTCATCAATGAGTATTTCATCAAAATAAGCATCATGCTCCCAATCAGGGGAGAACGCATTAATCTCATCAATTTTTATCAACTCTTGAGAGTAGACATCACCAATATTTATACTATATAGTTTGCCTTTTCTTAAAATAACAAGGATTTCATTATAGAATTTAATTATGTCACCTTCATCAACGCCTGCTACTTGATTATTGGTGATTAAATCAGTTGCTTTTATATGTGTCCCTGTTACAACTACTCTATCTAGCAAACATTCTTGATCTTGGTCTCCCTCTTTATCATCTTCACAACCTGCATCAATGAGGTACCATTCATTTCTTTGTTTTTTCAAAAGATCATTTATTTCTTTAACCTCTGTAAAATACGAATCTATTTGTTCAACATCCTTAATTTTATGTAAATAATCATGAGTCAATTTTTTTGTTTCAAGAATTGATTTACAAGATTGCAACAATAAAAGAGAAAAACATAAAAGAATAATAGTAAATTTATTCATCTTCAACCTCAAGAAAATTACTTTTAGTCACGACACTTCTACCCAATTCTTTTTCGGTTTCTTTTCGGGCATTACCTGCAACACGACCTCCACGTTTTGCTACTTTTTTATTTTTATCAAAGGTATCTGGTTCTTCTGACTTAGATATTTCTGTAGTCACTCGTTCGCCTAGCATGGTAAAAATAAGTTCTAAGTCATCCATGTGGTCACGTAGATTTGCTTTTGATCTTTCTGATAAGTTTTTTAAGTTTTTATATTCGCTTGGTGTGATACCAAATGTGGCTTTTGATATTTCTGCGGTTAAAATCGCATATTCTCTGTGTTCTTTTATACCGCGTTGTTTCCACTCATCGGTTAAATTTTGCCGAATAGCAATTCCACGCAGTCTTTTATCAATCCAGTCTTTAGAATAACCTTTTTGTTCATAGAGTTTTTTCATCCGTTCTTGAGCTAGTTCGGGGTTTTCTATTTCTTCTATACGCTCATAACCAACTTTTGCTAGCCAGCGTTTAAATGGCTCGGCTTTTTTACTAGGAATTGATTGAATAAGACGAAGTACATTTTCTGCATTGCCAGACAATATTTTCCTTTTCTTTCCTGAATTTGTTAACATTTCTAACTGGGGACAACTTGTCCCTAGGTAGCTTTTTAACTCACTGTCTCTTTTTCGTATTTTTTAAGGTAATCTGTTGGATTTATACTATCGGTAAGAGCCCCCACTATATCAACTAATGAGTAGTGCCATTCATTTTTATACCATATTCTGCGGATATTTTTGTCTTGAAATAATACCAGTTTATTGTTCTTATTTTCCATTTGTTTGCCTTTTGAACCATTTTATATTCAGTATAACACAGCGTTTAATATATATTTTGAAAGTTAATTACACAACTATGATAAAATCTCATCTCTTTTTTAACCATCAAATAATCACTCATGTTGTTTCCACAATCCAAACAATTAACGGCCAATAAAATCCATCAATTTAAAGGAATCAAGGGATTGGCTCTGCCTTTATTATTGGCAGAAATTGCCCACAACAATGACGGATTAAATTTGGTATTAACAGAATCGGCACATGAATCGATTGTCTTAGAAGAAGAATTGATCCTTTGCGCGCCTGAGTTAAAAGACAGTGTGTTTCATTTTCCTGCTTGGGATACATTGCCGTATGATGTGTTTTCTCCTAATCCTGAAATCGTGTCTCAACGATTGGCATTTTTGCACAATATCAGTCAAAATATTGATAAAGGCATATTGATTATTCCAACCAACAACCTGATGCAAAGACTAAGCACCAAGTCATTTATAAAAGGACGTTCACTGGTTTTAGAGATTAATTCTGTATTTGATATTGCAAAAAAACGTTTGTCTTTTGAAAACAATGGCTATCATTGTGTTACCGAAGTTCGTGAACCCGGCGAATTTGCAGTGCGTGGTGGTGTGATTGATATATTCCCAACAGGTACCAACAAAGCCTATCGACTTGAATTGTTCGATGAAGAGATTGAGTCCATACGAATCTTCGATACCGAAACCCAACGCTCTATTGAATCAGTAAAAGAGATACAAATTTTGCCCGCCAACGAATTCCCTTTCGATGAAGCAGGAAGAATGAGGTTTTTAGAGAAGTTTCGCGAAGATTTTGATGTCGATACACACAAATGCTCAATCTATCAAGATGTTAGAAAAATCGTTCAATTTTCAGGCATTGAACAATATTTACCGATGTTTTTTGAAGAAACATCAACTTTGTTTGATTATCTGCCTGAAAATACACGCATTATTCATACTGGGCAAACTCAAGCCATACTCAACACTTGGGACAAACAAATTGGTGCGCGATATCAGGAACGCAGACACGATATTCAACGTCCTGTAATTAAACCCGAAGATTTGTATATTGATCCGGCTGAAGTGAGTAAACAATTGGCCCATTATTCTACAGTAATATTGAACCAAGACAGCGACGCTCAAGATTTTCGTACCCAGTTGCCCGACAGATTTAATCCAGAAACCCACAAAACTCAGGTTGCGTGGCTAAAGAGCCAAATTGATCATGGAAAGAGAATATTAATCGCATCTGATTCACTGGGTCGTGCTGATGTCATTAAGCGCTTATTTGTTAAAGAACAATTGTTACTCAAAGAAATCGACTCTATTGCTGGCTTTCTCCAATCTGATTTGGACATTGCAATAACCATCGCACCGATTGAAAATGGCACCAATTTTTTAGAACAAAACATTGTTATCCTCGATGAAAGTTGTTTGTTTGGCACAAGAGCAAATAGAACCCGAAAAAAGACCCGTTTCAAAGCGAATCCAGATGAAATTATTAGCAACCTATCTGAGTTACATGTGGGCTCTCCCATTGTCCATATTGATCATGGCGTCGGTCGCTACAAAGGGCTAGAAACCCATCACTTTGAAGGAGAGGCTGAGTTTCTTGTATTGGAATATTTTGGTGGTGATAAATTATTTGTACCCGTATCATCCTTGCATTTGGTTTCAAGATATACAGGATCATCGGCTGAAAATGCACCATGGCACAAACTGGGTGGTGATCGGTGGCAAAAACTGCGCGAAAAAGCTGCAAAAAAAGTCAAAGATGTGGCCGCAGAACTGTTACAGCTATACGCCATTCGAGAATCTCGCGGTGGCAAACGGGTCAAATTCAATGAAAATGAATATTTGCAATTTTGCCAAGGTTTTCCCTTCGAAGAAACCGATGATCAAGCCAGCACTATTTTATCGGTATTAAAAGATTTACAAAGTCCAAAATCAATGGACCGTGTGGTCTGTGGTGATGTTGGTTTTGGCAAAACAGAAATTGCTTTGCGTGCTGCCTTTGTTACTGCCAATGACTCCAAACAAGTCGCAATCTTAGTACCGACTACATTATTGGCACAACAACATTATGAAAATTTCTTAGATCGCTTTTCACCCTTCCCTATTCGGGTTGAAGTGTTGTCTCGTTTTGTTAAAAAACCAGAACAAACCAAAATTCTAGAAGGTGTAACTAATGGCACGGTTGACATTGTTATTGGCACCCATAAACTCTTACAAAAAGACATAAAATTCAAAAACTTAGGGTTAATAGTTATTGATGAGGAACACCGTTTTGGCGTGCGTCAGAAAGAGCGTTTAAAGAGGCTACGTGCAGAAGTGGACATACTGACTTTAACCGCTACACCGATTCCTAGAACTTTAAATACAGCTCTTTCTGGATTACGCGATTTATCTATAATCGCTACTCCACCGAAGGCAAGGTTGTCAGTAAAAACCCAGGTAATAGAATGGGACAACCCAACCATCAAAGAAGCCTGCCAACGTGAAATACAACGGGGTGGCCAGGTCTATTTTCTACACAACGATGTAAAAACCATCGAACAAATGGCAGAAACCGTTCAGAAACTGGTTCCTCAAGCCCGAGTCCGAGTAGCCCATGGGCAAATGCACGAAAGTCAGCTTCAACACGTGATGTTAGATTTCCACAAGATGCGATTTAATATATTGGTGTGTTCTACCATTATTGAAAATGGCATCGATATACCCACCGCCAATACCATCATCATGAATCGTGCGGATAAATTGGGATTGGCTCAAATGCACCAACTGCGTGGCCGTGTCGGTCGTTCTCATCACAAAGCCTTTGCTTACCTATTAATACCTGGCTGGAAAGCCATCAGCAAAGATGCGGTAAAGCGCCTAGAAGCGATTGTGTCTTTGGAAGATTTGGGATCAGGGTTTACTCTGGCTACTCACGATTTAGAAATCCGGGGAGCGGGTGAACTCTTGGGCGATGAACAATCAGGGCAAATCCAAGCCATTGGATTCAGTCTTTACTGTGAACTGTTAGAACGGGCTGTAGATGCATTAAAAGACGGGGAAGAACCCCAACTGGATGATTTAACCATTCAAGAAACACAAATTGAACTCAACATCCCTTCTCTGCTGCCCGATGATTTTATTCACGATGTATTCTTGCGTTTAACATTCTACAAACGATTGAGTCAATCTGAAAGCATTGATGATGTCAATGAACTGCGTGTAGAATTGATAGACCGATTTGGACTATTACCTGAGCAAGCAAAAAACTTATTTGAAATCAAAATATTACAACTAAAATCTAAAGTATTTGATATCAAGAGTATCTCAATGAATCAACACGGTGGAACGGTTAAATTTGATACCAAAAACGATGATATTTTACGCAAACTTATCAACTTGATTCAAAATAAACACGAACAATACAAACCTATGCCCAATAATGCCATACGAGTAATCGGTGATTTTATGCATGTTGAGCAAAGATTTGAAGCGGTTGAACAATTGTTTTTGGATTTGGAGTGATTTCTCGCGATGAATAGGTTTAAAAAATCAAGAGCATTTTTCTCGCTGAGGCACAGAACTCGCTGAGAAAGATCAATAGCAATTTGTCCGCTGATAAACACAGATGGGCGCAGATTTTTATTAAATATATTCAAATAGTTCACTCATATCGGACACTGGGTACTAACCTTACCTTAGTCAAAAGTATCCTAGTTAATTAATTTTTCATATTGCCATAATTCATAACATTCCAACCACTATACAAACACATATAGTCAATAAGATGAGATTTTTAATAATGTTGAGAATTACCATGACGACTAGCGAAAATATTAAATCAAAATTATCCAATAGTATTTCTTTAAAACTTGGCGTGATATTGTTGCTTATTATATTACTGCAAATTCCTTTGTCTTTTGTCAAAGGGTTGATTAATGAACGCCAAGAATTACAGCATCAAGCACAACGGGAGATTAATAAACGTTGGGGAAGTGAACAATATATTGGCTCACCGATTCTGAATGTCTATTCGGCCAACTTGAATATGCAAAATTCACTTGATCAAAGCAACAATACGAATTATCAATTGACTCACTCTATTCATTCAGATATCTTCAATGTAGATATTCAGCTTGATGCAGAAAAGCGTTATCTGGGTATTTATGAAGCTGCAATTTATGTTTCCAACGTCACAATGTCAGGGTCAATTAATCTTGACAAACTCAGCCAAAATAGTAGCAGTGATATGAAATTATTTATCCCTATAAAACAACCCAAGGGATTGAAAAAAATAGAGAAAATAATTATCAATGGCCAACCATTGGAAGTCAAAACTCATTTGATAACAATAAACAATATGACAGGAATCGAGATAGATTTAAACCAACAGCATAAAAACAAAAAAATAAACTATAAAATCTGGTTAAATATTGTTGGTTCTAGCCAATTTGATGTTGTGCCTTTGGCTAAAAACACGACCGTAAACTTTCAATCTAACTGGTCTTCGCCTTCATTTGTCGGAGATTATCTGCCTGATGAAAGGAAGATAACGGCAAAAGGTTTTACGGCAACTTGGCAAGTAAATAACCTATTTCAAAGCTCTATTAAACATACAATCCCCTCAAACAACCAACAAAATCAATATATCACTTATGAAAACTTACCTACCATTGGCGTCAAAATAATCATTCCCGCCAATGTTTATCAAGTTAATCAAAGAACAGTAAAGTACAGTTTTTTAATAGTATTACTTACTTTTACAGGGTTCTTTTTAGCCGAACTGTTCTTTAATCTACGCTTACATCCTTTTCAATACCTTTTAATTGGAGTTTCATTAACCGTTTTTTACCTACTGTTGTTGTCTTTGTCCGAATACCTGAGATTTAATTTGGCTTTCATGATTTCAGCCAGTTCAATCATCATCTTAATTGCAGGTTATTGTTCTGTAGTTTTACAACAAAGAACACGTGGCATATACACAGGAATATTGTTTGCAGTTTTATATGGTTTCATCTTTGTACTGGTTAAAGCCGAAGAAACATCATTACTCATGGGTGCTATTGGCATTTGGTTGATTTTAGCTCTGGTTATGTATTTAACCCGCAAAATTGATTGGTATAAGGTTAATGTGTCAACAACTGAAAACAATACTGATCAATAGAAATTAAGAGCCTTTTATCCACAGATGGAAGCAGATGTATGAACCTCTACCCTATTGAAAAAAACTCATATCGGATGCGAGGTTTCAACCTTGCCTAGATACTTAATTAATCTAATAATTAATTACACTACTATGTACAACACTACTTAATCATACTTAAAATCTTATCATTTTCTAAATCAACTACAAAAATATCATCATATGTTGATTGAATTATTGTTAAATCATTTACACGTCTAAGAGAACCCGTTGTACAGTATTTGTTTTCATTTTGAATCCCTGTTATTGGAGAATCTCCTGTTTTAATTATTAAAATATATGTATTAATTTCAGATCTGTTATTTTTATAATTGATAAGATTTTTTTCTTTATTTCTAATGATTGAAATAATATCTTTTTCAGAGATTATAACATCTGTAGCCCTTACCCATTGCCAGAGAGGGGATGATATGTTTTCAACTTCTGAACATGAAATCGAGTTTATAATTTCTGATAAATTTACATTTAACTTTCTTATTTCTCTTGATTCCATTCTGTTTTTATTGCAACTTATCATTTGATATAACAATTCACAAAGGTCATTAGAAAATAATTTTTCAAAATATTTATGTCTTGACAAAGTAATACTTCTGATAAAATTAGAATTTATTGTTATATACACACTGATAAAATTAGAATCATTCCCCTGAAATGATTCTTTTGCTAGTCCAATAGCTCGGCGCACTTTCATTTCTATTTGTCTATCAATGTCTGAGTTATGAAACTCAGTAATCTCTATCCCGAGTTTTGCATCTAAATTAACAAAATCAGGTCCTTCAGTATCTTCAAAAACTAAATCTCTATATTTGAGAATTTTTTTTTGAAAGTATTTAAGCACTTTTTTTTCAAATTCTTTTTTTGCTTTACGTGTCATTATTGCTATAAAATTCAATGTTATTATAAAACCTATCCCTAACCTGATAGGTCAATTCATTAATGATTTCTAGATTTGGGTTTTCTGGTAAAACTGAATTCTCAAAAGCCCGTTCCATTTCTATTTGTAATTGCTTTGCCATTTTCAACAAGTCTTCATATTCATAATATCCACTCTTGATTTTGAGTAAAAATTCACGGTTATTTCTCTTAACATTAACTTGCTTTTGTTGGGCTATCTCTGTTGCCATTTCTAACAACCGGAAAGTATGCATCATATTTTTGGCATCGTAGTTTTTACCGTGACTTTGGGTATTTTGGTAACGCTTTTGATTACGGTTTTCAACCCAATGCCAATATTCCTTGTATTCTTTACAATACTTTGAATAGCCATCTTTGTTGAAATACATTAATATTTGTTGCTTTTGACTTTTAGGGATAGAACTTAAAGTAATTTCATTTGAATCATAATGACGAATAATACCATTAAACTTGACCTGTGTTGAATGATACAAACCATACACATCTTTCATATGTGCAATTTTCGTTAATCCACAATTTTGCTGCTCCCAATTATTGGTGTCTAAGTATTTCTCAAGCGAAATCGAGCTATTCTTATAGTTTATGTAGCAAAAAGACAAAATACTTTTTCGCTGTTTACTCATTGGATTAACAATTTTCTTCTTTAATCCTTTGGCTTTTTTAATCTGAGAAATGGCAAATTTTCCAAATGTATTTTGACACAGTTTAGATAAAATTAATTCTGGTTTAATCTCTTCTAAAAATTCATGCTTATAAATAACTGATTCTTTAGGTGTATTCAATAATTCTAGAATATTGGGATTGTTCAAAGACAACAGTTGCATATACCGACCAAACTCATAAAAAACTATGTCGTTACTATCGTTGCTCACTTGAGGTGTATAACCTAATCCATAAAAGTCTTTTTTAGGCAATAAGAATACCCCTTTGATATCTGTATCTGATTCAGGAGTTTCTAGACCATAAGCACGACTGCCACTAATGCATTCGAGAATGATGAGATTGTTTTTTCTTAAATAGTCGATGTCCATGATTTAATCAGGTATGGACTTGATAAAAAATGTATTGAGTTTATTAATATCGCATTTGGCAACTGCCAATCCACCGGCTCGTTGTTTTGCTTGGATGATGTTGGCATTAATAAATTCGAGTATTTTAGCTTCACCTTCATGCAGATAAGATTCACTGATGGTTGCTTTCAGTTCAATCAATTCTTCTATGCGGTTTATAATGCTTTTATCAATATCCAACACATAAATCATTTTTTGAAATTCAATCGGTGGCATCTGCTCTTTTTGTTGAATCCATAAGCAAGCAACTGAAGCACGTAAAGCATAAAAGAATTTCTTTAGTTTATAGTTTTCAAGATCAACAATATCCGCAAAACTTCTTTTGGCCAAGCCTAAATAATGGTGCAACGTCGTTCTTGGAGAATAACATGGGGTCGCTATCTGCATAATTTCATTCATAAATCCAGCATCGGCTTGATAAATTATAGGTGATTGTATCCGCTCAAGCAGTGCTGCATTGGATTTAGTTAACAACCGCAAACATTTACGCAACTCCCAACCGGAAAAATCTAAATCATTATTCTCATACATCTCTTGCAACGAGTCTTTGGATTCAGTTATACCTAAATACCAATCACGTTTATGCACATAGATTAATCGTACATCATAGTCACTATCAGGTGAAGGAAAACCCCAAGCACGAGAGCCTGTTTCACAAGCCAATAAGATTTTAATTTCTTTGTCTTGTTCTATTTGTTTGAGGTAGTTGGTTATTTTAGTTTTCATTTGTTTTCCAATCAAAAAAGTTTAATGATTGATTCTATCAAACTCCAAAAACTCATTCGCTGTTTGCTTAGGTGCCTCAAGCATAGGCAAATGGCCAATATCAGTCATAACGTTAATTTGTGCTTGAGGTACAATAGTAGCTAAAATACCTGCTGCTTTGTAATGCAACACTCGGTCTTTATCACCCCAAGTTACTAACAAAGGTTTGGTGAAGTTAATTAGTATTTTTTCTAAATTTATTGTCGAGGTTTCAGTGTTTATCGTAAGTAACTCTTGAAATATTTTTGAATTATTCTCTGCGTTACTTATCGCTTCTTTTGCCAAAACATCTTTGGCAAATTTTGGCAAAAATGGTTTTTTATGAAATAAAAATCCCAACAATTCATCAAAGTCCTTTGCATTTTTCGCAATCAAAATTGGTGGCTGATTGTTTTTTATCATTTTAGCCATTTCACTTAATGGCGCACTTATAACACCCAGAGTATTTAGCAACCACAAAGATTTTACTTCTGATGGATAAGTCACGGCATAATTGGCAGCAATTAATCCTCCCATAGAATTGCCGGCAATATGAAATTTTTTCATTTTTATGGCTTTAGCAAATTCATTAACTCTAGCCACTTGAGTAAGTATTCCATATTCAAGTTTGGGTGATTTGAAACTTTCACCAAACCCCGGCAAGTCTAATGCAATGACATGGTATTTATTTGATAGGTATTTTGACATTCTTGTCCAGTTGTCTTTGTTTGCCCCAAAGCCATGGAGCAATACCAGTGTTGGTAAATTTTTGTTTTTACTTTCTAAATAACTAATTTCACCTTCTGTTATCGACACTGTTTTAAGATTTAAATGAGCCAAAGACCTTTCTAGGTTAAGGCTGAATTCAAATAATTTATCCGAGGGAGTGATTAGGTATATTATTAGCATAAGGAGTAAAATCATGCTCAAAATGTAAAATAGAATTTCCATAAAATCAGTCCGAATTAATGATAAAATTTACGATAGTTTTTATAATAGTTGGGTCTTTGATTGTCATTCTGTGCCCCAAATGTTCTGTAGCTATAAATTTTCCTGATTGCCAAGTCTCTTTTAATACTTCAAAATCACCGTAGGGAATCACGTCATCACATCGGTCGTGAATCACCAGCACATCACTGACTTTAGAAATATCATTGGTGGTTAAACTTACATCAATAAAGGTATAATCAGATTCTTTTTCAGATAATTTGATGAAATATTGAATTGCCTTGTTGCCTAATTTAATCATTTTTGCAAACCTAGAAAAAACATTTACAATCCTAGTTGGCGCGGAGATGATGACTACTTTTTTTGGCATTTTATGAATTTTTGACAAGACAGCTAAGGTTGCTCCACCAAAAGAATGACCGATAATGGCAACAGACTTTGTGAATAGCTGTTCACTCATATCGATTGAAAGACATTCAGCATTATAAGGAACGGAATTAGTTTTACCCGGTGAATCTCCATGAGCAGGGGCATCCCAAGCAATAACCTGAAACCCTTTTTCAACCAATAAAGGTATCAAATTGATAAAAGTTGACCCTCTTGATTCCCAACCATGAATCAACCAAATGGTCGGCCCTGTTCCCCAAGTTCTTGCTTTTCTTTGCGATTGAAAAGTGATTTGCTTGCCAGTAGTCAAAAATTCCATTTCTTCAATCACCCTGGCTTTTCGCATGGGCCTTACAAACAGCCTCAATGCGAGTTTAGCGGCCAAATAAGGGCTAAGTATGGACAATAACTTAAATAATTTTGGAATAAGTTTTTTCATATTTTTAACAACGAAGACGAACCCTACTGTTCGTCTTTGTTATAGATCAACCATTTTAAGCTACGGTTTTATTTTTTTTCTTTAACGGATAAATCCAAAGCCAAATCTTTGGCAGTTTTAATACTCAACATTTCAATCAGTGCCATAGCTGCATCACCACCGCCACTTTCACTGCCACCCATTTGGATTTCAGGCACCCATTTTTGTTTTTCTATGGCATTGGCAAAATAACCCATAACCTTCTGATAAGTAGCAAGTTTTTGTTGTAAAGCCCCATCGGCTTCCATCACCAATCTTTTGTACTCGCCATCGCCTTCACCACGCAAAATTTGCTCTTGCTTGTATTCGACAGCTGCCAATTTCTTTTGTTCGGCTTCCAATTTATGTTGCCTGGCAACTTCAACACGTTGTTCTGCAGTAATTACGGCTACTTGTTTGGCTCTATTTGCATCAACAATGGCTTGCTCCTTGAGTACTTCTTTTTCATATTTGGCCATCATGACATTGGCTTTGCCCTGCTCTTCAGCGGTAATCGCATCTTGCTTAGCCCGCTCTGCATTGGCTTTAGCTGTAATAATTGCCATAGTAGCTTCACGTTTTGTTGCTATTTGCTGTAATGTTTTGGGTTCAAAGTCCCAATCTGTAATCTGAAAACCGTTAACATCAATGCCATAATCTACCAAGTCACTGGTTAAATGGATAGGCAAACCATTTGTTCCATAACTAATAACAGGGATATGTTTAGTTACGGTTTTTCCAGTATTTTCATCCAATGTTGATACAGTTTCTAGTTTTGTTTGAAATTTACCTTGGGAAATTTGTTGACTGGACCATTGGGTAAATATGCTTCTCTTTTCGGCATACGCTTCTTCTGAGCTCATCAAACCCGCTGTTAAATTCATGCCTTCTTCAGTCACTGATTTGATTAATTTTTGGGCAACGCCACGATTCGATCTAAATGCTTTATGTAAATGTAACATAGTAATTTCATCTTCTGGCAATGTAAATCTCGCTTTGCCATAGACTGTACCTGTTCCACCATCTTGGTAGCGTACTGATATTCCTTGTTGGTCGATAGATGAATCAACTTCAGCTATGGTTTTATCATAATCAAAGGTAATCACATCTTTATAGATCTCTGTTGTGCCAAACCATATCGGATATATGCCTGGTGAAAATTTTACATACAATGTGCCAGTTGGAAATTGTACTACCGTCCTATGACCTGCATTATTGATACCAAAAGCCATTAATAATGTCGTGGCTATACCAATAATTACAGCCAGAATGACGAATGCTTTAATTTTACCAGTTCCCATTTTATTTTCCCCTTATTTTATTTTATTGAATTCAATATAAACTCTATTCATAATATAACACCATATGTATGTATTTTCCATCGCTTATTTCTAAGGTCTATTGTTAGCAAATACTCTCATCAATATTGTATTGATAAAATAGTAGTTCTTCATCAGAATTTGGCAGTTTTATAATTTTGACATAATTAAGTCCTAATTTTTCCAAGAGCCTTTGAGAAGAAACATTGTCTTTATTTGTTATTGCGTTTATCTGCTTTAATTTAAATGAATTAATCGCCAACTCTTTAACTTTCAAAGCGCCTTCCAATGCATATCCGTTGCGTTCATATTTAGGTAAAAACCCAAAGCCTATGTCCACACCTTCAAGTCCTTCTCTATCATACAAACCACAGGTGCCTATTTTAGTGTTATCAGATTTTCTTATCACAGTATAATTTCCGAACCCCAATCGTTCAAATTGTGGAGTGATTTTTTCAGCTATGTATTTTTTTGCATCTTCAGCTGAGTTCACATTTCGATCACCGATATATTTAAGCCATTTGGGAGTATTCAAAAGCTCTAAAATAAACATCGCATCATTTTTATCTGTTGGCTTTAATAACAATCGTTGAGTTTCGAGGGATTTATAGTGTTTCATATAGAATAGTATAACTTGTCGATAGTTTATTTGTTAAAATACTGAACAATTAAATATAAAATCTATCGATGAATAACAAAATAAAACTACAATACCAAACCATTTTAAAAGAAATCAAAGATGCAGGCTTGTACAAAGATGAAAGAATCATCACTAGCCCACAATCTGCACACATTACTTTACCCAATGGTAATACGGTCATTAACTTTTGCGCGAATAACTATTTAGGGTTGGCGGATAATCCAGAAATCATTGAAGCGGCCACCAACGCTCTAAAAACGCACGGTTTTGGTATGGCATCTGTCCGTTTCATCTGTGGCACTCAAGATTTGCATAAGCAATTAGAAAGTAGCATTAGTGAGTTTATGGGTACTGAAGACACGATTTTGTATTCTTCTTGTTTTGATGCCAATGGTGGTTTGTTTGAGACTATCTTAACCACTGAAGATGCCATAATTAGTGATGAACTAAACCATGCTTCTATCATTGATGGTGTGCGCCTGTGTAAAGCCAAAAGGTTTCGCTATAAAAATAGCGACATGCGTAACTTAGAACAACATTTGATTGACTCACAAGACTGTGAGAAACGTCTAATTGTCACCGATGGTGTTTTCAGTATGGATGGAACTATCGCAAAACTAGATGAAATTGTTGAACTTGCAGAAAAATACGATGCGATGATTATGGTTGATGACTCACATGCTACTGGATTTACTGGACCAACTGGCCGAGGTTCTGCCGAGTTATGTGGTGTTCAAGACAAGATTGACATCTTTACTTCGACACTGGGTAAAGCCTTGGGAGGTGGCTCTGGTGGTTTTACATCTGGCAAACAAGAAATCATAGATTTATTGCGTCAGCGTTCTCGTCCATATTTATTTTCAAATACCCTACCGCCTCCTTTAGTTGCAGCAGGAATAAAAGTATTTGAATTGTTATCAAAATCAGATGATTTGCGCATTAAACTCAAAGAAAACACATTGTACTTTAGGACCGAAATTGCCAAGCTAGGATTTGACATCAGTGGAGAAAACCATTCGATAGTACCCATTATGCTTTACGATGCCAAATTGGCAAAAAATATGGCTGATAGATTACTTGAGATGGGGATTTATTGTATTGGTTTTAGTTTTCCTGTTGTACCTAAGGACAAAGCGAGAATCAGATTACAAATCTCTGCTGCACATTCTAAGGCTGATATTGATAAGGCTTTGGATTGTTTTGCACAAGTTAAAAAAGAGTTTACTGGCTAATTGCTTGTTTTAAAGTATTTTTTTTCAATATACTCAACTGGACTGGGTTTATCAAAGTAGAAACCTTGGAATTTATGACAACCCATTTTTTTCAATGCGTTTAGTTGTTTCTTGGTCTCTACGCCTTCTGCAATCACATCAAGGTCTAAATCTCGACTCATACCTATGATAGTTTTAACAATGGTTTTAGTATCATTATCAGTTGTAATATCTTTGATGAAAGAATAATCTATTTTCAACTTATCGAAAGGCAATTTTTTAAGGTAACTCATGGATGAGTAACCAGTACCAAAATCATCAATCGATAATCTTATGCCTAAATTCTTTAATTGTGACAGGATATAAATGGTCTTTTCTAATTGTTCAACCATTACAGTCTCTGTAATTTCAAATTCAATCAAATAAGCAGGAATACTGTATTTTCTAATCAAACGTCCTAAATTATTAATAAATTCTTCATTGCGAAGCTGTAGAACAGACAAATTAATTGTCACAAAAGGAATATCATCGTACTTATTTATCCAGTCTGATAATTGCTTTAATACTTCTTCAATTACCCAATCACCAATAGCTAGTATCAATCCACATTCTTCTGAAATTGGAATAAAATCATTGGGCTGAACATTTACCCCATTGGGATGCTTCCAACGAATCAATGCTTCTAAGCCAATTAATTTATTGTTATTTCCATTAATCTGCGGTTGATAATCAATAAAAAATTCTGATTTTTCTATAGCATCGTGTAGTTCCCTGATGATTTTTTGTCTGGTAAATATATTGTTTTCCATAGACCCTTTAAAAATCACAAAATCATTTCTCCCCTTTGCTTTGGCCTGATACATTGCTATATCAACCCGTTGCATGACTTGTTCATAAGTATTGGCATCTCTTGGTAAAATAACAATGCCAATACTCGCAGATATGAATATTGAGTGTTCCTCTAGGTTAAACTTTTGACATGTTGATTCTATGATGTTTTTTGAAACAGTTATTGTATATTTTTCTATTTCATTAATGCTGGCCTTATCACTTTTTAAGTAAACAATAAACTCATCACCACCAATTCTTGCCAGAATATTATCATTACCAATGATTGATTGAATTCTTTTCGCCACCAAAATCAATAATTGATCACCAGCCAAGTGTCCCAAAGAGTCATTAACATTTTTAAAATAATCTAAGTCGATGAATAAAACAGCTCCTTTCTCATCTCCAGAACTAAAATCTTTCAAGAGAGTATTTTTTAGCAATAAGCGATTAGGCAACCCTGTTAATTCATCGTGTTCAGCTATATATTTTATCTCATTTTGATAGTTTTGCTTCTCCGTAATATCCACACCAACTGTTAATATTGATGAAGAACTATCATCTCTTTCAAAAAGTACTTTTGAAATATTAAAAACAAACTCTTTTTGCTGATAATTTTTACAGGAGACTTCTTTAAAAACATATCCCTCACTTTTCTCCAACAATTCGGCATCATTTTCAAAAAATGTCTGATATTGAGGAACTTTGTCTAATAATTGATAGGTTGTTGTATTAGATGTAATTGTTGTGCCAAAATAATCTGAAGCATAGTTATTTAACAAAACAACACTTCCTTCCGAGTTGACTACATAAATCATGTGAGGGACCAAATTAATAATTTGATTTAATTGTTTACTCTGGTTTTTATATTTCTTGATGTGATTTTTTATTTTTTTTCTTAAAGCAGAAACTATTAACGATGATACAACAAGTAAACTTACAATAGCGAATAACACATAATATACCCAAACAGGTATTAAATGTCTAGGTGCTCCGCCCATCCATTTTGCCTTGCTGATTGAATAGGGAGAATTAGAATCGGATTTCCACTTGTACAAATAACTATCAAGAGTATCAAGAGTATCAAGAGTATCAAGCAAATCAGTATTATTGCTTCTTCGTGAAGCAAAAAGTGCATTTGTTGGTTTATACATGATAGATGTGCGTGAAACTTTATATTTTCTTTCATATGTACTTCCAACAATGCTTCCACTAACAACACCATCCACTTCTTTATTTACTAACATTTGAAACCCTGTACCAGGGTCATCAACATAAATAAATTTACAGTCCACACTGAATTTTTTACATTGTTCCTTAATCCCCTCAGCATGTACATCAGCTTTTACCAATGCAATTTTTTTATGATCATAATCTAAGATATTTTGATACAAGTCGATACTATTTGTATAAACTTGCCCCCAGCCTGTGACAAAACTCTTACGAGAAAAATTGAAATATTTTGCTCTTTCTGGAGTGTAAGCAATATAAGTCATCAAATCCAGTTGTCCATTTTTTACTCTATTATAAACATCCGTCCAATTCCCTACATTCCACTCAATTTTCCAATTTTCTAGAATAGCTACTTCTTTTAAAAAATCCACTAACATACCTTCTGGCAATGCATTTTCTTTAAGAATAATTAAGGGAGGGGCATGAGTTAATCCGATTTTTATTAATTTATTTTGTGCACTAAAATTACTCTGGGCATTCGCAATGCCAGAGTTGCAGAAGCAACAAATGATGAAAACAGTCAATTTCATTTAGTTCAGTGTATTATAATTATTATTCCATGTTCACTTTCTAGGATACACTTTTCTAATAAAATTATCTAGCTTTCAATTGACTATTTTTTTCTAGCAACCAATGTTGCTCTAAGAGGAAGATCGTAACCCTCAATTGTTTTGCTTAGATTATCATTCAAAAATTCTTTTAATGAATGAAACTTCATCCAATCTGTAGTCCTTTGTTCTTCAACCGTTGTATAAGTAACATCAATACACTCTATATCGCCAAAACCACTTCTTTGTAACATTGTTTTTAACATGTCAACCGAAGGAAGAAACCATACATTGCGCATCTGTGCATAGCGATCTATAGGAATTAAACATTTATCTTTACCGCCTTTTACAACCAATGTTTCCAACACCAAGTGCCCATTGTTCTTTATGCAATTGGCCAGTTCTTTTAAATGATGGATAGGGGATTTTCTGTGGTACAAAACACCCATAGAAAACACCACATCAAAGCAGTTTAAGTTTTCAGGCACGTCCTGAATTGATAAAGGCAAGACAGCCATGCCACTTTGAACGTATTTTTCAATACTCCAAAACTGCATAAGTTGCAATAGTCCAGGGTCAATCCCCATCACCAAGGAAGGTTGCTGTTTAAGCATTCGGAACATATAATACCCATTTCCACATCCAACATCCAATATTGTTTTATAAGACAAATCTGGCAAGTGTTTTTCGATCCGATTCCATTTCATGAAAGATTGCCATTCAGAATCAATATAACTTGAGAAAATATCAAACGGCCCCTTTCTCCAGGGAATTAATGATTGATAACTTTCTCTAATTATTTCTTTTTCGACATTTTTTGCTCTACAAGTTATCGCATCATCCTCAATGTATTCGGCATTTTCAACTGTTGGCAAATTTTTATAGGCCTGCAACCAATTTGGATAATCTCCTTGGATTGGTTTCAATAATTTGGCTTTGGTTTTAACAATAAATTGCTGTAAATGGTTCTCATCAAAATTCAAAATTTTGAGCTTTTCCCAAAAAGATTCATAAACTTTCAACATCAGACTCATTATTCCTTTATCGCGATGAATGAAGTAAAATTAAAGCATTGAAACCACTTTATTGTGGTCTTGAATCCCACTAATTTCAAACGACTTTCAATTTCAACTAGAGAATCAGGAACCAACACATTTTTAAGCGCATCTCTTTTTCTCTGAATTTCTTGGTTTGAGTAACCGTTAAGTTTTTTGTAAGCGTGATAGTGTTGAATCAAAAATTCATCATTACTTTGATCTCCCTTGAATTTTTCTGACAGTATAAACACACCTCCTTTGTTTAGGCCTTGATAAATATTTTCAATAATTTCCAAACGTTGTGATTTAGGAATGAATTGTAGGGTGAAATTACTGACAACAACCGATGCATTCTCTATTGTTAATTCACTAATATCTGTGTGTTGAAGTTGAATCCTGTCACTCAACTGCTTTTGATTAATAATTTCCTGACATTTTTCCAGCATTGGCTTTGAAGTATCTACACCAATGATTTTACAAGATTTATCTTTTGTAACACTGGCTGCGGTTACAGCAACGGCTCCAAGAGAACATCCTAAGTCATAGATATTGCTATTGTTTTGTGTATATTGCATGCAATACATAGCAATGGACTTTAATATTGATTCATAACCTGGTACTGACCGTTTAATCATATCGGCAAATACATCCGTTACTTGCTGATCAAAGGCAAAAGATTTAACTACTTGAAGTTTTTCTTCAAAAAGTGTATCTCGGTTATTATCTTTAATAGAGTTATTTTGATTTTTCATGGTTTGATATTTTATGCAATAACAGTTACTATTGGCACAAAAAAACAACAATATGAAAAGATATGCATTAATCACAGGCGCATCAGCAGGAATAGGCAAAGAATTTGCCCATCAACTGGCACAAAAAGGCTGGAATTTATTACTGGTTGCACGACGCGAAGAAATCCTTAAAGAGCTCTCAGAACAACTAAAACAAGACTATAAAATTGATGTCAGATACTACAATGCTGATCTAGCAGATACTACTCAACCACAAATACTGTATAGATTTTGCCAAGAATCAAACTTAAATATTGCCATGTTAATTAACAATGCTGGTTATGGAGTTCCTGGTGATTTTGAAAATAACGATTGGAAAACACACAAAGACAACTTACAGGTCATGCTAAACAGTGTAGTCGAAATTTGTCACTTTTTCTATCCCAACATGATTCAACAAAAATATGGAAGAATTATTAACGTTGCCTCTTTAGCAGGATTTGCACCACCAACAGCTGGCCACACTTTGTATGGTGGAATTAAATCTTTTGTTGTTAGATTCTCGCACAGCCTGCATTTAGAAGGGAAAAAAAAGGGAGTTCACGTCACTGCTTTGTGCCCCGGATTCACCTTTACTGAGTTTCATGACGTTAACGGCACACGACAAATGGTGTCCAAACTTCCCAATTTCATGTGGATGAAAAGTAAAAAAGTAGTAAAACAAGGAATAATTGCAGTTGAAAAGAATCAACCTGTTAAAGTTAATGGTAAAATAAATAGAATAATCGCAGCATTGAGTTCCGCATTACCAAACTGGGTGACTAGAATGTTGTTTGCAGGAAAAACCAATAAGTATAGGAAAAGATGAGCTTTTTAGACGAATTAGAAAATCACCAAGATGAGAGTCAACCTGAATCTAACGAGAAAACACCTCGACAGTTATGGGAGGGTTGTTTTAAGTATTTTCAACATTTCACTTCAATAATTCAGAAGGAAAAGAAAGTATTTCCTTCACAATTCAATTTGACTTTCTTAAACACCACCAATGACTGTAAAATTTGTGGACCTTATGAGATTAAAAGAACTGCTAATAGTGATGAACTAAGACTAGAAGTTAAAATGTTAAGCAAGCTTAGTCAAAATATAGTTATCAAACGAAAAGATCTCCGCTCTGCTGAAATATTAAGTCATAAACTATCAAAAGACGGCATTTTGTCTACGGCTAAACTCAATAAAGAGGGAAATAATATTGTTGAAATTAATCCCAATATAGTTTCTTTATTCAACATTATTCTAAAACAAAACCATAAATTTTATATAGAATACAAGAACATTTGTTCAAGTACAAAACGAACTATTCTATTACCAATAGAAAAAATCAACGAAGCATATATGGATGAGTTGGCAAAATATATTTTAGGCCAAAACCCCGATCTTTATACAGAAAAAATTAGCTCACAAGAAATCACGAAAATAAGGGCGAAAATTGAAATGGACCAAGTTCGAGTACATCAAAAAGAACTTGAAGTTCAAGCAGAAAGGGATGAACAGGAAAGACTTAAGGAAATAGAAAAAGCCAATAGCATAAAAGAAAAATCGAAAAAATATATTGCTGTAAAAAGCCAAGAAGTAAAAAGTAAGTTCTTTAGCAAACTCATTAATTCGCTAAAAAATAAAAATAGAGATTAAACCAATAATTTCAACCTGCTATTGATTGATTTGGCAACTTTAATTTTATCTTTAAAAATATCTTTTAGTTCTCTCCTTCCGTTGTCAGAGATTTGTTCTTTTCCAATATCACAATTACCAATCTTTGCAATTATCTCTTCAATTTCCAGAAGAATATTCTTTAATTCGTTATCCATAGATTTTATTCTCCTGTTAGTTGATTGATTTTGAACAAAGACTGATTTGCGAGTTTTAATGAACTCAACAAACTCAAATAAATTTCAGAACGGCCTTCATCGTGTTTAAAAGATATTCTAATTAGGCTTTTTTGCAAAAATCTGATTCTTTTTAATACTTCTAATTTTTGCTTCATTAATTCTAACTTCTTATCATTGTCATCATTACTGGTACTGCTTATTAAACTCTTCATATTTATATATTTAACCTTTAACATGCTTATTGTAAACTTTTGTGAACTTTATAAAATCGGTATTATTCTGATATGCGTGTAGGAAATTTCATACATGGTTGAAGCTGTCCTGATATAATGACGAAGTTTATAATTTATGGATAACAAAATGATTAAATTAGTGCTGTTAAGACATGGTGAAAGTGAATGGAATTTGGCAAATAGATTTACGGGTTGGACTGATGTCGATTTAACACAAACGGGTATTCAACAAGCTATAAGTGCTGGTAAAATTCTAAAAAAAGAAGGTTATCTGTTCGATAAAGCTTATACCTCTGTATTAAAAAGAGCCATAAAAACTCTATGGATTGCACTACAAGGAATGGATCAGATGTGGATTCCAGTAAAACGTTCTTGGAAGTTAAATGAAAGACACTATGGTGCTTTACAAGGGTTGAATAAAGCTGAAACAGCCAAAGAATATGGTGAAGAGCAAGTGTTAATTTGGAGAAGAAGTTATTCTATAAGACCTCCTCAATTAAGCTGGGATGATAAAAGAAACTCTGTTAATGAGCGCAAATACAGCCAATTAGAAAAGAAACAAGTTCCAATGGGAGAGTGTTTAGAAGATACCTACAATAGAGTTATTCCATTTTGGAAGAAACATATTGTTCCTGATTTAAAGAATGACAAAAATTTAATAATTGCTGCACACGGAAATTCAATGCGTGCTTTAGTTAAATATTTAGACAAAGTTTCAGATGAGGAAATACTAAAACTCAATATTCCTACAGGCGTACCTTTGGTATATGAATTAGACAATGATTTGAAACCAATAAGACATTATTATCTAGGAGATCAAGAAGCAATAAAACAAGCGACTCATTCAGTAGCAAATCAAGGGAAAACAAAATAATGAGCGAAATGGATAAAAGACGAACATTTGCAATAATTTCACATCCCGATGCTGGTAAAACCACCATCACTGAAAAAATACTGCTTTTTGGTGGTGCTATTAATGTCGCAGGAGCGGTAAAATCAAATAAAACAGCCAAAGGTGCCACTTCGGATTGGATGGAAATGGAGAAAGAACGTGGAATATCGGTCACCTCCTCTATAATGCAATTCCCCTATAAAGGCTGTACCATCAATTTATTAGACACACCAGGCCATGCTGATTTCTCAGAGGATACATATCGAACATTGACTGCCGTAGATTCAGCATTAATGGTCATAGATTGTGCAAAAGGTGTGGAAGAAAGAACCATTAAACTAATGGAAGTTTGTCGTCTAAGGACTACTCCAATCTTCACTTTTATCAATAAACTAGATCGAGAAGGACGTGATCCCATTGATTTAATGGATGAAGTTGAAGATATATTAAAAATTAATTGTGCACCAATCACTTGGCCAATTGGAATGGGCAAACGATTAAAAGGTGTATATCACTTTCTAGATGACTCTATACTACTCTATGAATCTGGAAAAAACTACGAAACGCAAAAAGCTGAGATTATTCATGGCTTAGGTAATCCTGATTTAGACAAAGCTCTAGGTGATGATGCTGAAGATTTTCGTGAAGAAGTAGAACTTGTCAAAGGAGCCAGCCATGCATTTAATTTAGACTTATATTTGCGTGGAGAGTTAACACCTGTTTTTTTTGGATCAGCGATTAATAATTTTGGCGTAGAGCCATTGTTAGACGCTTTTGCAAAATATGCTCCATCTCCTCAACCACATGCCACAGAAACCAGAATAGTTGAGCCAACAGAAAAACATTTCACTGGATTTGTTTTCAAAATTCAAGCCAATATGGACCCAAAACACAGGGATAGAATCGCCTTTATGCGTATTTGTTCTGGTACATTCTTACAAGGTATGAAACTCAAACAAGTAAGAACTGGAAAAGATTTAAAAATTCCCAACGCCCTAACCTTCTTAGCTGAACAAAGAGAACATTTAGAGTTTGCATATACTGGTGATATTATTGGAATACATAACCATGGAACCATCAGTATCGGTGATACTTTTACTACTGGAGAAGACTTGAGGTTTACTGGCATTCCAAGTTTTGCACCCGAGTTATTTAGACGAGCACAACTTAAAGACCCCTTAAAACTCAAAGCCTTACAAAAAGGACTAGCACAATTATCTGAAGAAGGAGCAACACAATTTTTCAAACCCCATATGTCCAACGATTTAATCTTGGGCGCAATCGGAATATTGCAATTTGAAGTGGTGGCTTATCGACTATTACGCGAATACAATGTTGAAGCCATCTTTGAAAATGTCAATGTAGCAACAGCCAGATGGATCAGTGCAGACAGTGAGAAAGAGTTAATGCTGTTTAAAAACAAAGCAGTACAAAATTTAGCCCAAGATGCAAATGGTCATCTGGTTTATATTGCACCCACTTATGTTAACTTACAATTGACACAAGAACGATTTCCTGAAATTCAGTTCCATAAAACTACAGATGGTTTAAATAAATAGCTCAAAAAATAGGGTTATTTGCTTTTGATTGAAGCCATGACCCTTTCTTTGAGATCCTTTCCTGGCTTGAAGTGAGGTGCGTATTTAACACCCAGTGCGACTGACTTCCCTGTTTTTGGATTGCGACCCATTCTGGGTTTTCTTTCTCTTAGTGTGAAACTACCAAAACCACGGATTTCAATCCTTTCTCCTGCAGCAATAGAAGAACTCATTTTATTAATTAATTCTTTGACCGACAAAGAAATATCTGATTTCAGAAGTCCTGAGTCAGAAAATTTTGAGCAGAGAATATTTATCAATTCAGATCGAGTTACACTTTTCATCGTTATTATTATAATGAATATTACAAAAAATAAAAGCACCTAATCGAAATTAGGTGCTTTTTTATTTCAAATTCAATAACTTGAACAAAATTTTGTAAAAATAGAAATTACTTATCCATTTTTTCTTTCAATAAATCTCCAAGACTGGTTGTTCCAGTGCTTGCATCTTTATAGTCTTTAAGAACTTTATTCATTTCATCGAACTCTTTGGCTTTAATAGAAAGTGTCAACATCTTGCTGCGTCTGTCCATTCCGACAAATTTGGCTTCAACTTCATCGCCTTCTTTATATACAGCAGTAACGTCATCTGTTCTTTCTTTGGCAATGTCTTGTGCTTTGATCTGACCCAAAACGCCATCTTCAAGTTCAACAACTGCAAATTTCTCAGATACTTCCTTAACAACACCTTTAACAATACTGCCCTTAGGATGTGTTGCAACATAAGAACCAAATGGATCTTGCTCAAGTTGCTTGATGCCCAAAGAAATACGTTCGCGTTCAGAATCAACAACCAATAGTTGTGCTTCAACAGTATCGCCTTTCTTGTATTTACGAATAGCCACATCATCGGCTTCATTCCAAGAAATATCTGACAAGTGAACCAAACCATCAATACCACCGTCTAATCCGATAAAGATACCGAAATCAGTGATTGACTTAATACTACCAGAGACAATATCACCTTTTTCATGTGATGCTGCAAAAGCATCCCATGGATTTGGCTTACATTGTTTCATGCCTAGTGAAATACGACGCTTCTCTTCTTCAATATCAAGAATTGCCACTTCAACTTCATCGCCAGGTTGTACCACTTTAGCTGGATTGATGTTTTTGTTCGTCCAATCGATTTCAGAAACATGAACTAAGCCTTCGATTCCTTCTTCAATTTCAACAAAACAACCATAATCAGTAATGTTAGTTACACGACCAAAGATTCTAGAGCCTACAGGTTGTCTACGAGCAATGTCTTTCCATGGATCTTCGCCCAATTGCTTAAGACCTAATGAAACACGTGTTTTCTCTTTGTCGAATTTAAGAACACGAACTTCAAGCTCTTGTCCAATTTCAACAACTTCTGATGGATGATTGAAACGCTTCCAAGACATATCAGTGATATGTAGTAAACCATCAATACCACCTAAGTCTAAGAATGCACCGTAATCAGTTAAGTTTTTAACGATACCTTTAATGATAGCGCCATCAACCAATGTTTCTAGTAACTTCTCTCTGTCTTCAGAGTACTCAGATTCAACAACAGCACGACGAGAAACAACTACGTTGTTGCGACGCTTGTCTAATTTAATTACTTTAAATTCTAGATCTTTTCCTTCTAAATAACCAGGATCACGTACTGGACGTACATCAACAAGAGAACCAGGTAAGAAAGCCCTTACAGAATTCATGTCAACAGTGAAACCACCACGTACTTTACCAGTAATTTTACCCATAACAATTTCTTCATTGTCATGTGCAACTTGTAATTGCTCCCAAACCAACATGCGTTTGGCTTTTTCACGAGACAATATAGTTTGGCCGTAACCATTCTCATATTTCTCTAATGCTACTTCAACTTCATCGCCTAGTTCTAATTCTAATTCACCGGATTCGTTTTTAAATTCATCAAGTGAAATAACACCTTCAGATTTAAGGCCTGCATCAACAATAGCAAAGCCATTCTCGATATCAAGCACGATACCTTTGATGATTGTTCCTGGAATTAATTTCTTGGCAGATAAGTCTTGCTCAAGTAGCTGTTCAAAATTTTCGCTCATATATAAATGCTCATTAAACACAAAGGATTGTGCTTAAAATGTTTCTGTATCAAATAGGTTGATACTCGTTTAAATAAAAGATTGTTAAATTATTTCAACAATCACGTAAAATATTTTCTAAAAAAGACTATCGGTTAAGATTCGCTTTTATGCCAGCTTTGCCTATAATATCAATACAAAATCGAAAGACTTCATCTATGCTTAAATCACTGGTATCAATGATGATCGCATCATCTGCTGGAACAAGTGGAGACACCTTTCTATTGCTGTCTCGTGCATCTCTTGCACCTATCTCTTTTTCAAGAGCGCGGATATTAGCATCTATACCCTTATTTTTCAACTGTTTGTGCCGTCTTTTCGCCCTTTCTTGTGGACTTGCGGTTAAATAGAACTTAATCTGTGCATCAGTAAAAACTACCGTCCCCATATCCCTACCATCGGCAACTAAACCAGGAGCCTGTCGAAACTGAATTTGACGCTGCAATAATGCCGCTCTAACCTCTGGAATTGAAGCAATAATCGAAGCGATGCTGCCACAGGACTCTGTTCGCAATTCCTGGTTGACACACTCTCCATCTAGATATACCAATGTCGGTTCACCAATTACTGATTTAAAATTCAAATCAAGTCTTTCTGCCAATTCAACAAGCTTAATCACATCAGAAATTTCAGAATCTGTTTTCAACACTTTTAAAGCCAAAGAACGATATATAGCACCGCTGTCCAACAAATGCCAACCCAAATGATTGGATAACAAAGAAGCAGTTGTGCCCTTGCCTACGCCTGATGGGCCGTCAACTGTGATTACTGGAATGGCTGCAATCATGATATATTAAGCCCTAAGCCACTACAAATAGATAAGAAATTGGGAAATGATGTCATGATATTTTCACAGTTGTCTACTTCAATGCTATCGCTGGCAAATTGGCCAGCAATTAAAAAACTCATGGCTATGCGGTGATCATCTTCGGCATCTACTTGACCACCTTTTAGCTTTAAACCGCCTTTAATTACAATACCATCTTCCAATTCATGACAATCAACACCCAATGTTTTCATGCCATCATACATCGCAGTTATTCTATCGCTTTCTTTTTTACGCAGTTCCATGGCGTTGGTTAAACGTGTTTCACCTTTTGCCAAAGCTGCAGCAATAAATAGTATAGGGAACTCATCAATGGCTGATGCAATGTATTGATGTGGGACTTCTATACCATGTAAATTACTGGATCTGACCACAACATCGGCAATTTTTTCACCTGCTGTTGTTGTTTCATTGGTAAAAGAAATATCAGCACCCATCAATTGTAAAATACTGATAACACCAGTTCTACTTGGGTTAACGCAAAGGTTCTTAAATGTAATCTGTGAATTGGGCAATAAACAGGCCAACACCATAAAGAATGCTGAAGAAGAAATATCAGCAGGCACAATTATATCAATGGCTTTTAATGATTGTCCGCCTTGCATGGTAACTTTTAAATTATTGGAAGTTAATTCTACGCCAAAACCTCGTAACATATTTTCCGTGTGATCACGTGATAATTTGGGCTCGGTTAACGACACTTCGCCATCACTGTATAACCCCGCCAATAAAACGCAAGACTTGACTTGTGCACTGGCAATTGGAGAGTCATAGTCAATTGAAGTTAAATTTTCAACAGCACTAAATTTTAGCGGTGCTGTACCATTTTCTGTGGCTTTAACTTTGGCTCCCATCATTTCCAATGGTTTGGTTATGCGAGTCATGGGGCGAGAATTTAGAGAAACATCACCAAATACAGTGGAATCAAACCGTTGCGCTGCCAATACTCCTGCCAACAAACGCATGCCTGTCCCTGAGTTCCCACAATCAATTTGCCCATTTTCTGGTGCTTTTAAACCATGTTTACCGACACCATGGACTAAATATTCGTCATTCTCCTTTGTTATCTCAACACCCATTGACTGCATGGCTTTCATGGTTGCCAAACAATCACCCGATTCTAAAAATCCAGAAACCTTGGTTATCCCATCGGCAATTCCGCCCAAAATCATGGAGCGATGAGAAATAGATTTATCGCCTGGCACACTAACAAACTGATTGATGGTCAGATCGTTGACCCGATGAGATACTAATTTATTCTTAATTTTAACCACAAACTTGTTCCATTGCTTTATCTAATCGTTTCATTTGTTCTTGCGTACCAATGGTGATGCGCAAACAATCGTTTAAGCCATAATTAGCAACAGGTCGGGTTATGATTCCACGCTTAAGCAGCTCCATATAAATTGGCGCAGCATCTTGTTCAAAGTCAATAAGCAAAAAATTACCCTTGGATGGTACAAATCTTAAATCCAAGTTATTACAGCTTTGTTCTAGTATTTCTAAACCTTGTGCATTCTCTAATCGAGATTTATCTAAAAATTCTTTATCACCAATCGCATGTTCCGCAGCAATCAAAGCCAGAGAATTCACATTAAAAGGTTGGCGTATTCTATTGATAACATTGGCAATATCTGGATCGCTTAATGCATACCCTACTCTCAGACCAGCCAAACCATAGGCCTTAGAAAATGTTCGGGTAACAACAAGATTGGGAAATTCTTTCAACCACTTGCTGGCATCGACTTGTTCACCTTCACTTGAATATTCCAAATAAGCTTCATCAACAATAACAATGACATTTTCAGGAATCTTGCTGATAAAGCCCTTTAATTCTTTTTCGGACAAATGGTTGCCCGTCGGATTATTAGGGTTAGCAACAAAAACCAAACGGGTTTTATCGTCAATTGCTGCTAACATGGCATTCAAATCATGCCCAAGTGGCGAGTCGGTTTCCCAGCTCATGGCAGGAATCTGTTTGTGCACTGCTCCAACCGCTTGGATAGCTATAGGATAAACCGCAAATGAATATTGCGAATAAACCCCATTCAACTCAGGGGTTAAAAATGCCTCTGCTAACAATACCAACACATCATTCGAGCCGTTACCCAAAGTAATGCAATCCATATCCACATCATGCTTAGCGGCCAACGCCTTTTTCAAAGCAAAACCATTGCCGTCAGGATACAATTCAATCTCACCCAAAGTCTCACGCATAGCCTGCATGGCCAAAGGGCTTGAACCCAATGGATTCTCATTGGATGCCAACTTAATAATGTTAGAAATCCCCATCTCCCTTTCTAATTCTGAAATGGGCTTCCCTGGAATATAAGGACTGAGCTTTTGTACGCCTGTGGCGGCTAGATTCTTGTAATCAATCATGATTTCATCGGTTTAATATAATGCTGGATATTTTGACTTTTTTTAATCTATAAATCAAGCTTTGGCAGTTGAAAGCTACAAATGAAAATTGATTGCCATATCTAATAACTCCTTTACAATTCGACAGTTATTGATAGAATAATAGCATCTACCACCAAAGGAAATTCGCATGAAATTATCTAACTGGGAACAATTGCCCAAAGATTACACTTTCGACTACACACAAGAACAGTTGGCAGCGAACTGGGATGCATTGCATGTTGGAGACCAATATGAATATCCTCTCAATTACGAAGGTGATGAAGATATCTTGAATGCACAAGCACAAGCTTGGTTGTATTTTCACAATGGTAACTTTCAAAAAGCAGCTGAAATAGGGTTAGAATTAGAAGAACATGGCTCAGTAGTTTTGGCAAAAGCTGTTGCTGCTTATTGTGATTATTTGTGCGAGGATGAGGACGCAGTCTTAAAACTGCTTTTAGGCACTATGGAAGTTTGTGAAAAATCAGCTGAAGCTTTGCCCGATTGTGCGAACACCCAATTTGTTAATGCTTTAATAATGGGCCGTTATTCACAACGTATTTCTATTACCAAAGCATTGGCACAAGGCTTGGGCGGAAAAATAAAATCTTACATTGAAGCGGCTCTAGAACTTGAACCCAATCATGCAGAAGCCCATACAGCAATGGCTTTGTATCATGCTGAAATAATAGACAAGATTGGCGCCATGATTGGTGGTTTAACTTATGGTGCAAAAAAACCAATCGCACTTAAACACTTTGATACCTCTATGGAATTAGCCTCAGAACTCCCAATTACATCAATTGAATACGGCAATGGCCTATCACTGCTAGGCGGCAATGACAGAAAAGCAACCGAACTTTATCAACAAGCAGCAGAATGTGAGGCCTTGGATGCCATACAAAATTGCGACATCAGTTTTGCCCAAGACCAAGTTGAATAATTTATGTTGAATAGTTTAATTCTATGAAATACAAACAGCCTCACTGGTTAAAAGATTTTTACCCTGGTTATTTCGCAATGACCATGGCTACTGGTATTATCTCTATTGCATTAAGGCTTCAAGATTTTATTAAGCTATCAGATATCTTTTTTGCTTTCACATTAATCACATGGCTTGTGATGACTTTCCTTTACACTTGGCGATTGATTAAATTCCCTAAAGAAGTGTTAGAAAACCTAACAAACCCGCGCACAACCTTTATTTTCTTTACTTTTGTTGCCGCTACCAATATTTCAGGAATGTTGTTACACTTCCATGGTTATCATAAATTGGCCATAGTTTGTTGGATAGTGGCTTTTCTTTATTGGTCCGCCTTAATGTACTTTGGTTTTGCATCACTGACCTTTGCTCATAAAAATAGAGAAGTGAATGTTGTACATGGTGGGTGGCTAATTTTAATCGTCGGAACACAGTCCCTGGTTTTACTGGGCACCAAAATTTCAGGCGATTTGGGAGAATATGCCGCCTATATGATGGTTGAAATTCACATGCTCTGGTCTTTGGGCATGATTTTTTATGCCATTTTTGTCACCTTATTTTGTTACCGAATATTTTTCATGAACATGGAAGCTAAAGATTATTCACCTTTGATGTGGGTAATTATGGGTGCAGCTGCAATCAGTGCAAATGCAGGTAGCAGTATATTGTTGACAGATCCCGTTATTCCGATGTTAGTTGCATTGCGCCCATCTGTGCAAATGATTTCCATTATGTTGTGGACATGGGCTACTTGGTGGATTCCTTTGTTGGTAATGATTGGCCTGTGGAAACATTTTTATAAGAAGATACCTATCACATATGAACCATCAATGTGGAGTATCATATTCCCTCTGGGTATGTACACAGTTGCCACCAACAATCTGGCGCTTTCTGCAGAATTCAACCCATTACTCTATCTCTCAAAAGGAATGCTTTGGGTGGCTGTTATATCATGGTTGAGCTTAATGATATTCTTATTTTACTCTATATTTATCAAACAGAATTTATCTAGCGATTAATTCAATCGTGTTTCTATATCTGAAACTTACATCCATCTATGCAGTGTATTTCAGGATTTCATAATTAATATAGACTTATTGATATAAGTCAATTTCTAATACTTAACAAAACATTAACATGTTGACTTCGGATTTATTATGCATTTTTGCAACGAGGTTATTATGAAAGAGAGATTTACCAAGGGCATGGCAAGAAACATATATTACGGGGGATCTTTGTTTTTTTTCCTCGCTTTTATTGGGCTTACCGTGGATACCGTCAAGAAGCTACCAAAAACAGACAACAGTGCTGCGATAACTGAAACGGTAGCGTTTGGGAAAAAGATTTGGGAAGACAACAATTGTGTTGGTTGTCATACATTACTGGGTGAAGGAGCATATTTTGCACCAGAATTGGGCAATGTGTATTTGCGTTTTGGAAAAAGCACAGAAGCCATCAAGGCTTTTATCAAATCACGACCCGTCAATGGTATTCCAGGACGTCGCAGTATGCCGCAATTTAACCTAACTGAAGAAGAGTTAGAAGGACTTGCGCAATTTCTTAAATATGCCAGTGGGATTGATACCCATGATTGGCCACCAAATATTCAGGGGTAATCAAGATGGAATTAAAATATAAATCACAATCTGTAGCCAAACTGTATTTTATGGCAGCCATTGGCTTGTTCGTAGGCCAAATACTATTCGGTGTCATTCTTGGACTCCAATATGTTATTGGAGACTTTCTATTTCCTGCTATACCTTTTAATGTAGCAAGAATGGTACACACTAACCTATTAATAGTCTGGTTATTGTTTGGTTTTATGGGAGCTTCTTACTATTTGGTGCCAGAAGAATCACAAAGAGAGCTGTATTCAGTTAAATTAGCTAAAATACTTTTTTGGATATTCTTAGTTGCAGGTGCTGCTATTGTTGCCAGTTATTTGCTTATTCCTTATGCAAGATTAGCTGAAATCACAGGCAATGATATTTTACCCACCATGGGTCGCGAATTTTTAGAACAACCGACTATTGGAAAAATTGGTATAGTTATAGTGGTACTGGGGTTCTTGTTCAACATTGGTATGACCATATTATCGGGTAGGAAAACCGTTATCAACATGATCCTATTAACAGGTCTTGTTGGTTTAGCTGTATTTTTCTTGTTCTCTTTTTATGTTCCTGACAATTTAGTGTTAGATAAATTTTTCTGGTGGTTTGTTGTCCATTTATGGGTAGAAGGCGTTTGGGAATTAATCCTTGCCTCACTACTGGCTTTTGTATTGATTAAGGTCACAGGTGTTGATAGAGAATTGATTGAAAAATGGTTATACATCATTGTTGCGATGGCATTGATCTCTGGAATTATCGGTACTGGCCATCACTTCTTCTATATCGGCACTCCAGGATACTGGTTATGGCTGGGTTCAATCTTCTCGGCTTTAGAACCTATTCCATTCTTTATGCTAACCTTGTTTGCCTTTAATGTGGTCAACAAACGCCGCCGTGACCATCCAAATAAGGCAGCCACATTGTGGGCTTTAGGAACTGCGGTTATGTCATTTCTAGGAGCGGGTGTTTGGGGGTTCTTACACACTTTGGCTCCAATTAATTACTACACACACGGCACACAAATCACTGCAGCTCACGGGCACATGGCATTCTATGGCGCCTATGTTATGGTTGTATTAACAATCATATCTTACGCTATGCCGATAATACGTGGTCGCAAAGCCAATCCAATGCGTGCGCAGGTTGTTGAGATGTGGTCTTTTTGGTTAATGACAGTGGGCATGGTATTTATTACCCTATTCTTAACTGGAGCTGGTATCTTACAAGTGTATTTACAACGCTTAACAGATACACCATTGCCATTTATGGTTGTTCAAGACAAACTAGCAGTATTCTATTGGATGCGCGAAGTAGCTGGAATTGTATTCTTGATTGGCTTGATTGTATATCTCGTCAGTTTCTTTGTGAAAGGCGAAGAAATTGAATAATTGACAATGGAAAATTGAAAACTAAAAAAACATGGGCAGTTGAGTAATCTTAGCTGCCCATATTTTTATCACCATACTAAATTAAATAGTTATAATGGAAAATCTAAAAAATAGACAACAACAGATGCAAAGTTATTATCACGAACAAAACAATGAGATAGAATTATTGACTCAAGCGTGGAACAATCAATTGCCCGTTCTACTAAAAGGACCAACAGGTTGTGGAAAAACGCGATTTGTACAACACATGGCAGAAAAACTCGGAAGAAAGCTTTATACCGTGGCTTGTCATGAAGATCTGACGGCTGCCGATTTATTGGGCAGACATTTGATTGGTGATGGAAAAACCTATTGGCAAGATGGCCCGTTGACCAAAGCAGTGCGAGAAGGAGCTATTTGTTATTTAGATGAAGTGGTAGAAGCCCGCAAAGACACAATTGTTGTATTGCACCCACTAACCGATGACAGAAGAATTCTGCCCATTGATAGAACAGGTGAAACACTTCAAGCTGCGCCTGAATTTATGTTAATTCCATCTTACAACCCTGGCTATCAAAACTTATTAAAAGGAATGAAACCATCGACAAGGCAACGCTTTATTTCATTAAAATTTGATTACCCAAATATTGATATTGAATCACTAATTATACAAAAAGAATCTCAAGTCAGTGCAGATATTGCCAAACCTTTAGCAGAGTTATCTCATCAATTACGCCAATTAAAAGACCATGATTTAGAAGAATCTGCTTCAACAAGACTATTAATTTATGCTGCAAACCTAATAAAAAGTGGCATTTCAAAAGTTGAGGCTTGTCAGAGCGCTGTGATTGAACCTTTAACCGATGATGAAGAAGTAATTGCAGCATTGATGGAAGTAGTCAAAGCCAAATTTGGATAGTGCAAAATGCAATTTAAAACCAAGGCAATTTGGTCTCAAGTGATGGTCATTTTGAATTTATTATTCCCTTTTGTTTACCTGTTTATTTTAATTTTTTGGATTAAGCATAAGAACTCAAAAGATAAGATGTTAAGGGTTTCAATCAATCAAGCATTCATAATTGCAACGCTGACATTTGTTATTTTTACAGCTTTAATTACTGCTGTGCTGCTTCATTTTGGATACAAAAGCACTTTTACTTTAATTGCTGGAGAAATTTATTATATGTTAATTATCCCTTTATGTTTTTATCCTGCCATTATGAACATAGCTCGAAACAATGCTGGAAAAATATATTATTATCCCTTGATTGGGAGAATGGTTAGATAGCGAGAAATATCTCCAACCACAGAAAATGATTAAACGCCCCAACAAAAGATTAATTTACCAAATCAGTTTTTTTATACTGTTTGCACTAACTCCTGTGTTGGATGTTTTCAGATTAGATTTAAACCAAGGACATTTTATTGTATTGGGCTTTGACTTAAAGCTTAACTTGCAGGAACTTATTGACCAACAAGCAGGAGCAATAGATTTGGCAATTAGAATAGCAACAAGAATACTATTGCCTATCCTATTGGCTGTCAGTGTGTTTTTACTCATCGCTTGGCGATGGGGACGACTGTACTGTGGTTGGTTGTGTCCACATTTTACGGTGGTGGAATACATCAATACTTTTATGCGCAAAGCCACAGGCAAACCTAGCCTATGGGAACCCAAATTACCTGAATACCAACTCGATGGCACAGTCGCCACAACCAATGTTTGGTGGTGGATTCCTACTATTATCATGATTGCTCTTTTCGCCTTTACCTGGGCCATATTGGCACTGACTTATTTGCTCACGCCTGCTGAAATTTACCACAATCTTTGGAATTTCAGCTTTACTAGAAACCAAACATTTTTTATCTCTGCTGTAACGCTTGGGTTTATTGTTGAATTTACCTTTGCCAGACATTTGTTTTGTCGTTATGCTTGTGCTGTGGGTATCTTTCAGTCCTTGGCGTGGATGGGCAATAAAAAAGCCATGGTTGTGGGTTTCGATTCCAGACGTGCAAAAGAATGCAAAGACTGTGACAAATCCTGTGAACACGCCTGCCCTATGCGCATTAAGCCGAGAGCAATTAAACGCAAAATTTTTACCTGCACTCAATGTTTTGAATGCATTGATGCCTGTTCTCGTGTTCAAGAAGTCAACCATAAACCTCCCTTGTTAAAATTATTAATTGACGATTGTGCACTGGATAAATCTAAACGTGATTTTGGTAAAAAAGCTGATATTCCTGAACATTGTTTTGAGGTTAATGATAAAGATCACCATGGAGCACATGAAGAACATGAAGCATAAAGAACCGAATTTTTCTGTAAGAAGGGCATCCTCCAATCCGAATGCCAAAGGAGGAGTTGCTCTCGCTCCCATTCTCCAAGTTTGTATAATAATCCATAGAAATTATTTCCACCATGAAGCACATGAAGAAAATGAAGGTTTTATGACTAAAATTTTAAATATTTATAGTGTTTTCAAGGTTGTTTTTAGAAATAAACTCCATTTTTTATACTTCATGTTCTTCAATTCCTTCATGGTGAATAGAATTTTTTGTTATTTCACAGTTTCTCCTTCTGCGCGTGGCAATACACATAAACCTTTCTTTTGTGTTGGGATTGGAGGAATAAAATGGAAGAATGGGTAGGCATAAAATGGCACAAGTATATTGTTGGAAAATCTCGGAAGCATTTTCCAAACGCCATAATCAAACTAGAAGATTATAGAAACCATTTGTCTATTTTTTTTCGTGCCATGGGTGGCGAAAAATCATTAACCATTGAAAGTACATCAGCGATTAGACATGGTGCTTATCAAGGGTTCCTGCAAAAAATTTCCGCTTCAGGACAAAAAGCAGAGTTGGCTCATTTTGGCCATGATTGTATTTATTTGCCTTCACAGTTGGCTTATTTTAATGATAAACAACTGAACAAAAATTTATACATTTGGTTAACTGCAATAGCATCGGTTGATAAAAATACCAGTAATGAACATTGGATTATTCAAAACCAGATAAATACACAAAAGATACTCACACAATGGCCTGGGTTAAAAAGTAAATATACTAAAATAGTAGAAGCCCATATAGCACAAAGGTTACCCATTAATAAACTTCCCATAGATTTACACGCCACGGAAACTTTGATTTTAGATACATTAAGAGACCCTTGGTATGAAATCAAACTTATTCCAAACTCCAGATACCAGCCGCAACCCGTTGTTTTATGGCTTTATCAATTCGACACGCTAACAAGTAAGAAAGATAGAAAAGCAGATGACAATGACACGCAGTCACAAGCTAAAGCCAACTCTTCTGAAAACAAATTCAAAAAGAAGTACAAAACCGAACAAGTTGAGGCCGATAAGAATGAAGGCGGCTTGATGTCATTTCGTCTTGAAAGTTATTTTTCATGGTCAGAATTTATTAACCTTGATCGTTCTCCCGATGATTCTGATGAAAATGATGCCGTAAGAATCGCCGATGATTTGGATCATCTAAGTGTAACCACAGGAGAAACCAGTAACAAAATTAAAATTGATTTGGATTTTCCATCAGCTGAGTACGATGATGTGGTTTTGGCCAGTGATATTTTATTGCCTGAATGGGATTATAAAAAACAAGTCTTGCAAAAAGACCATTGTGCCCTATTCTTGATGCAAAGCAAACATGAAAAGAACACACAATTTCCACCAGAGCTCAAATGGCAAGCAGCAAAACTTCGCAGACAGTTTGATGCATTGCGCCCACAAAGACAATGGTTTAGCAACCAAAGTGATGGCGATGAAATTGACATCAATAGCTATATCAGCTTCAGCACCGACAGAATGATCGGGCACAGCACTACCGATCCAAGACTGTATCGACAGTTACGCAACTCCTATCGAGATTTGTCCTGCTTATTGTTGGCTGATTTATCCTTATCCACCGATGCCTATGTCAACAATGATAAAAAAATTATCGACGTGATTCGAGAATCATTGTTTTTATTTGCAGAAAGCCTTAACGCCTCTGGTGATAAATTCGCCTTGGCAGGTTTCTCATCCAAACGCCGAAATCACATTCGCTATTATCCCATCAAAGACTTTAATCAACCTTATGATGGCCACATAATCGATTTAATCAACGCCATTGAACCTGGATATTTTACCCGCATGGGCGCAGCCATTCGATTTGCTGCCAATGATTTATCCAGACAAAAATCCGAACAAAAATTACTGTTAATTCTTACCGATGGCAAACCAAATGACCTTGATAAATACGAAAGCCGCTACGGAATCGAAGACACAAAACAAGCAGTTATTGAAGCAAAAAAAATGGGGTTAGAACCGTTTTGTATTTCTATTGACCAATACGCCAGCGACTACCTGCCTTATATTTTTGGCTCAAATTCATTCATCCACCTAAAAAATGCCGATGAACTGCCCAAGAAACTGCCCTTGTTGTATATGAGGTTAACCAACAATTAATCTATAAATCCAGTAGTCTAAGCTAAAACAAGATATCGACTTTTCAAACTTTTTATTGCCGCATTGAAAGTCATTTGTTCATAATTTGACCTTCGGTTTAATAAACACCACAAACAAATTCAAATTGATGCATAAAATATGATAAAATTCATTAGACTTTAGAACAAAACAAAAAAAGAGAATGAAAATGCCCGCATCACTACAACTGAACAACATGACCTTTGAAGAAAAAATTCAAACCATGGAAATGTTATGGGATGATTTATGCAAAGAACCCGAACAATTTAAATCACCTGCATGGCATTTAGATGAATTAAATCACCGCGAACACATGGTCAAAGAAGGTAAAGCTGAATATATAGATTTAGATATTATCAAAAAGGAAATACAACAAGAAATTGAATGAAAATTAAACTCCATTCATCCGCAAAAAAAGATTTAATTGAAGGTTTTTATTTTTATGAGCAACAAATTAAATCTCCGTGAAACTCCGTGTCTACTCGGCGAATCTCCTTGATACTTACGATTTTTAGCTCCTACAAAACAAACTATGAAGCACACCAAATAAAACAGTGGCATAATTATGAAACATATAATTGAAAACAACAAAGGTAATAATACATTTATGAAACTTTTGCTTCTAACCCATATATTATTTATTAATATTAGTTTAGCTTGTACACCAATGAGAAGTGCAGTAGTGACCACAGAAGAAGCCATTATTCAGTCAGAATCAATAATTCTTGCTACTGCATTAGGCTCTAGAAAAGATTCTAGAAAAGTATTGTTTGAAACTGACGAAGTAATTTCTGGCAAAAAAACGCGACAATATTTTGAGATAGATGGCTATATTGTTGATAAATCATTAACAAATAAAGGAACGATCCCCTATAAAAAAAGTAGAAGGAAAACTGGCGGTTTATGTAATGCCAATGATTATGAGCGTGGAAGTACTTATTTATTGATGTTAAAGAATGGCGATTTCTGGACTGTCCACAAACCAGTCAATGAAAAAATAAATGGTAGAAATGACCCTTGGCTAATGTGGGTTAAAGGATTTCTTGCTGGCAGGAAAAATTTAAAACGAAACATTAAAAACCAACAATAAGGTTAACTGATAGCCAGATGTTGTGCTTCGCAAGCTCGGGACAGTCCTTCATAATGAGTTATAATTTGGCAATAGTAGTGGGCAAGCCCACCCTACAACAATAAGTAACAAAAAAACTCTATCGGGTAGTTGGCTTTAGTCAACACTGTTGAAAGGTTGGCTAAAGCCAACTACCCGATAAAGTTACAAAAGAAAACGAGTTTAATGTAAAAACTCTGTGTATCTCTGTGAGACCTCTGTGAACCTCAGCGTTCCTTAGTAATTATCAGAAAACACGACAAACTGAATGAGATTCCTGTCTTCGCAGGAATGACGAGTATTAAAAAGAGGAAAAAATATGAAAACAACATTAAAAGCAGCAGTTATCCAAATGGGATTAAAATCTTCAACCGATAATGATCCAGAAACCATTCGCAAGGCGATGATCGAAGCGCATATTCCAATGATCGAAGAAGCTGGCGAAAAAGGCGTTCAGGTGTTGAGTTTTCAAGAAGTATTTACTCAGCCCTATTTTTGTCCTTCGCAAGATACCAAATGGTATGAGAGTGCAGAGTCCATACCCAATGGACCAACCACACAGTTAATGATGGAATACGCCAAAAAATACCAAATGGTGATTGTGGTGCCTATTTATGAGCGAGATGATGTGACGGGTGTTTACTATAACACCGCTGCAGTAATTGATGCCGATGGCAGTTATTTGGGTAAATACCGCAAGACCCATATTCCACAAGTTTCAGGATTTTGGGAAAAATTCTTTTTCAAACCCGGTGCTTCAAACTGGCCTGTGTTCCAGACACAATACTGTAAATTGGGTGTGTATATTTGTTATGACCGCCATTTCCCAGAAGGTTGGCGCGCATTGGCACTCAATGGTGCGGAATATATCATCAACCCATCTGCAACTGTTGCAGGATTATCCGAATACCTATGGAAACTCGAACAACCAGCCTCTGCTGCTGCCAATGGTTGTTGGATTGCGGCGATTAACCGTGTTGGTATCGAAGAACCTTGGAACATAGGTGAATTCTACGGGCAAAGTTATTTCGTTAATCCACGCGGACAAATCGAAAAACAAGCCAGTCGCGATCAAGATGAATTGCTCATCCATGATTTAGACATGAGTATGGTGCAAGAAGTGCGCAATACATGGCAATTTTTCCGCGATCGCAGACCGAGTACTTATACCCGTTTAACGGATGGTGAGTAAAAAAAATAAGGAACACAGAGACACACAGAGTGTTTTATAATATTTGTTAATAGATAGAATTAACATTATTATTGACTATGAATATACACAAAATGTTTTTAACAACAAAAACTCTGCGTAACTCTGCGATTCCTCCGCGAACCTCTGCGTTCCTTACAACAAACCAAAGAGAAACTCTATGACAAGACAAGCAGATGATTTATACAACAAAGACTTAGCACCAACAACGCTTGAACAACGCACATGGGATTGGAAAGCCTACGGTGCATTGTGGGTAGCCATGGTGGTCTGTGTGCCAACTTATATGTTAGCAGGTGGATTGATTGCTTCCGGTATGAATTGGTGGCAAGCAGTCATGACAGTACTGTTAGGCAATGTCATTGTGCTTGTACCTATGATGTTAATTGGTCATGCGGGTGCTAAACATGGAATTCCTTTTCCTGTGTTATTGCGTTCATCATTTGGTACCAAAGGTGCTCGAATTCCAGCTCTCGCTCGTGGCTTGGTGGCTTGTGGTTGGTTTGGAATCAACACATGGGTAGGTGGATCGGCGATTTATGTGATTGTTAATGCATTAACGGGTGGTGCGATTACTGGCGAAGCTCTCCCCTTTTTAGGCATTGATGCTGGGCAATTTGTCTGCTTTATAGGCTTTTGGGCGATGCATTTGTATTTTATTAAGCATGGAACTGAATCTATTCGCTGGCTTGAAACCTTTGCTGCACCCTTTTTAATTGGTATGGGTCTGGTGTTGCTCGGTTGGGCATATTACACCGCAGGTGGTTTTGGTGAGATGCTGTCTGCTCCTTCCAAATTTGACGTTGGTGGAGAGCGTGAAGGTGAATTCTTTGGTGTGTTTGTAGCAAGCCTTACCGCAATGGTAGGCTTTTGGGCGACTATGGCTTTAAATATTCCTGATTTTACCCGCTTTGCCAAATCACAAAAAGACCAAATCATCGGCCAAGCTATTGGCTTACCATTGCCCATGGCATTGTTTGCTTTTATATCCGTAGCTGTAACATCTGCTACCGTCACTATTTATGGAGAAGCCATTTGGGATCCTGTCAAACTTGCCGGGAAGATGGGCGGTCTTGGTGTGGTAGTCGCCTTGCTTGCTTTAGTGGTAGCAACATTAACCACCAATTTAGCAGCCAATGTCGTGGCACCAGCCTATGGTTTTTCAAACCTCAACCCTAAGAAAATCAGTTTTAAAATGGGCGGTTATATCACTGCAGGAATCGGTATTGCTATTATGCCTTGGAAATTATTGGAATCATCAAATGGTTATATCTTTGTTTGGTTGGTTGGCTACTCAGCATTACTTGGCCCCATCGCTGGCATTCTAATTGCCGATTACTTTTTAGTACGCAAAAGTGAGTTAGATACTGAGTCATTGTTTAGACACGACGGCATTTACAAAAAATGGAATCCGGCTGGTTTAATTGCCTTGCTTGTCGGTATTTTACCAAACTTGCCCGGCTTTTTACATAAAGCAGAAATTGTCAAAACTGTTCCCGCCATATTCGACACCATTTACAGTTATGCCTGGTTTGTGGGTCTATTTATTGCTGCAATTCTGTACCTAATCTTAAATAAAAAATAAAAATAGCGAGCTTAAATTATGCAACATATTATTTGCACAGAAAGTGAAGTAGTCGAAAAACAAATTAAATCAGATGGCTTCATCAAAACTGATAAAAATATTTTTGACATCAACAAAATATGGATAGGCCCTCGCCCTACCCTTGAAAAAAATGAGGATTTCAAACAAATAATCCCTTATATTTTACTTTCCTACCAAGGGAAAATAGCCCTGTATCAACGTACAAAAAAAGGCGGCGAAAATCGTTTGCATAACATGCACTCTATTGGATTTGGTGGACACATTGATGCCTTTGATTTAGCCTACAATGACGATGGAGAAATCAATCTAGATAAAACCATAGAAAACTCTGGCCAAAGAGAAATTGATGAAGAGTTAATTATCTCAAGCATTGTATCCAAAAAACACTTAGGCTATATCTATGATAGCAGCAACTCTGTGGGACGTGTCCATATCGGAGTAGTAGAACTGTGGGAACTATCATCAGATGCCATAAAGAGCAATGAAGATGAAATCGATGTAGTGGGACTATTTACTACCGAAGAACTAAAACAATACAAAGGCAAAATGGAAAATTGGAGCGAGCATATTATATGCGGGCTTTAACCTAATGTTTATAAGTTAATTAACGCCTCTCACTGTTTCATAATATTTTACTTTATATGATATGATGTAATTAATATATTTAAAGAAAACTTGACCTATCCCCCTAAAAACGGACACACATTTTGTAATATAATGAACAGTGAGGTGTCCAAATGTCAAAAAGAAGTTATACAAAACAATTTAAGTTAGATGCAGTAAGGTTAGCCATCGAA